>JAFSQO010000311.1 GCA_017446645.1 Synergistaceae bacterium
TCAATAAACGGCAAATAGGCATCGTAGAGACTTCGCCAATAAGCCTCGCCTGCGTCAATCTCGTCCTGACGGCCACGAGACTTTATGCGCCTCATAATCTCGTCAAACGGGCATTTCACAATAATTAGCAGCTTCGGAAGTTTTACCCTGTGTAATAATGCGTCATAGAGCGTCAAGTAACAACCGAATTCGCTATCTTTAAAATAGCCATTTCTGTAATAAAGCATTGCGTAGACTTTATCGCCGAATATGCTCCTGTCGAGAATATAATTATCTTCTTCGGTGGCACATAAATATTGAGCAAAACGCGTTACCAGAAAGTTTAACTGCATTGGAAAGGCCCAGCGTCTATCATGATGAAACCTGCCGAGTAAGTCATTGGGGTCACGGAATTCTTCAGGCATTATCTTGAAGCCAAGACGCTCTGAAAGCAAATTCACTATTGTAGATTTCCCGCTCGCAGTCATTCCTTCGACTATGATTTGTATCTGTCCCAAAATATTAATTGCTCCTTCATGATTATTTATTTGGGATTATAGCAGATATTCGGGTGAAAATTTACTGGCGGAGAATGGGGACCATAAAAGTAATTTTTACTAATCCCCTCTGAGTATATGTTAGACAGACCGTGATTTCTTTTCTTAACGGCGAACTCTCCGAACCCTTCTGCGTTTTACCCTGCGCCGTCTGACTGTGCGTCTCTTGGGTGCTCTCTTGCTGACTGAATGAGGCCCCCTGTGATAGTGGTACGTGCCTGTCTTGTGATTCATGTGACCCCCGAATCTGTCAAGCCGTCCGGAATGGGCATCAGCTGTGAATGGGCTAAAGGTCATTAAGCAGGCCAAGAGGATTAGTATCAGCTTACGAAACTTCATGCTTTTCACCTCCTTATTTGCATTTTACTTAGAGAACATTAAATGAAACTCAATCGTGAAAATATCCCCCGCCTTAATGCCGTATTTCTTTGCTATTGCGCGGGTTGCCTTCAATACCTTGTTTTGCTCCACACCGGCCTGATAGAGCGAACGTTCGAGTTCATCACTGATACTTGAGCCAAATTCAAGCGAACTTTTTGCAGCTATTTCACTCGCTGCTTGGTATTCAGCAAGAATTTTTCTCTGCTGTGATTCTGATAATTTCTCTAAAACATCGGTGGTCTTTTCGGACTGCCAGATTTCCTCAATTTCCTCAGACAAAAGAAAACCGTTAGCCTGTAATTTTTCGTTAGCGTTGCGTGAGGCCGTCTCTATGTCGCTTGCAAATACAGTCACGGCAAAGCATAAGAGGACTAGCAGAAACAGAGCGAAATATTTCTTCACGTAAGATCACCGCGCCTTTCGTTATATAAATTTATATCGCCGGTATTGTGTGATTAGTGATTTTATTTACTGGCGGAGAATGGAGGATTCGAACCCCCGGAGGCTTGCACCTCAATTGATTTCAAGTCAACCGCCATCGACCGCTCGGCCAATTCTCCGTAAGACTTGCAGAATTATATCACAACTATTACAATTTTGCATATATTATTTTAAGGAGTGAGTGATTAATCATGACAGTCTCGAAAGTATCTAAATCCGACAAGAGGGCGAATTCCCAGATAACACAATTATTGCTGGCTGAAGGCATAAGGCGCGACAGAAATCTCGATTACACCTGCGCAGTTTATGACGAAGATTATAACGTCATAGCAACCGGCAGCTGTTTCGGGAACACCTTGCGATGTATGGCCGTCAGTCACGCTCATCAGGGTGAAGGCTTGATGAATGAAGTCGTCTCTCACCTGATACAATACGAGTATGAACGGGGAATTTACAACTTGTTTCTCTACACTAAATGCAGCTCCGCAAAATTCTTCGGGGATTTGGGATTTTACGAGATTGTCAGAATTGAGGGTCAGGTGGTCTTCATGGAAAACCGTAAATCAGGCTTTCAGGATTACCTCAACGATTTAGCAAAGACAAGGCGTGACGGTGATAAAATTTCTGCGCTCGTAGTCAATGCAAATCCCTTTACTCTGGGTCATCAGTACTTGATTGAACGGGCTTCACGTGAAAGCGATGTCCTGCATTTATTCATAGTCAGCGAGGATAAATCACTCGTGCCGTTTCATGTCCGAAAAAAGCTCGTAATCGAAGGCACTTCACACCTCAAGAATATTATTTATCACGACACAGGAGCTTATATCATCAGCAGTGCTACTTTCCCAAGCTACTTTCAGAAAGATGACAGCGCAGTAATCGAGAGCCATGCAAATCTGGATTTAAGCATCTTCGTGAAAATCGCGGGAGTTCTGGGGATTAATGCACGTTACGTCGGCGAAGAACCTAAGAGCCTCGTTACCGGGATCTACAATCAAATAATGTCCGCAAAACTTCCGGAGAATGATATTCAGTGTATTATTATACCAAGATTGCAGTCTCAGGGTCAAGTCATCAGCGCGTCCAACGTCAGGCAGGCACTTAAAGAAGGCAGGTTTGACGAAATTAAATCACTCGTACCGGAATGCACGTATAAATTTTTCACGTCACCGGAAGCCGGGAAAATCATTGCGGGAATTCAGGGCACTGACAACGTTATTCACTATTGACGGGCAGTTATTCCGCGCTTTGTGTGAACCCCCTCGCCACAAGTGGCCCTCTCCCCCTTGACAGGGGGCGTAATCATTGACGGGCCGTTAATCCGCCGTCAACACATAACACTTGACCGGTGATAAAGTCAGAAGCAGGGCTGCTCAAGAATAAGGCTGCTGCTGCAATGTCGCTTTTCTGGCCAATCCGGCCTAACGGAATACGGTTAATCAGGGCATCGTAAAAGCTCCTGTCATCAAGCTGGAACGAGTTAATCTGCGTCCTCACAAATGTCGGAGCTATGGCATTTACGTTAATATTATACTTTCCCCATTCGCAGGCTAACTGCTTCGTGTACATGTTCAGGGCACCTTTACTAGTACAGTAGGCTATGTAGTCTTTGTCGGTCCCGATAATGCTCTTGACGCTCGACAAATTCACGATTTTACCGGATTTCTGGGGTATCATGAAACGCTTTCCGGCCTCTCGCGTTATATTGTGCAGGGCGTGAATATTCAGGTTCATAACGTCCATAAACGAAGCTGCGTCATAATCTTCGGCAGGGAGCAATATATTTTTACCGGCACAGTTCACCAGAATGTCAAGGCGCGGAAGTTCGCTCATCATGGCAATTATCGCGTTTTCGTCAAGAATATCGCACTCAAAGACGAGACACTTACGGCCAAGTTCTGAGGCATAACTCGTTATCTCTGCTGACTTCGCACGATGTCCTGTAATTGCTGTATCGGCTCCGGAACTCAGGAAGGCTTTGGCTATCTCGCTGCCAAGTCCGCCAGTACCTCCGGTTATGAGCGCAAATTTATCATTCAGGCTAAATAATTTGGCGTAATCCATTCGATAATTCTCCGTAAAAAATTCTTATTTCTGACTGCTTCCGGTGCTGTCATGGCTTCGTACAAGTAATCATAGACCTGTTTCATGGCTTTAGGGTCTGTCTCATGAGTTTTGCTGCTGACTTCCATTTGGGACAAAATCATATCGAACTCCGGTGTATGTCCCAGTGAAGCAAGGGCCTTCAAGTATTGAACGTCCCATCTAGGCACAATTGCAAGGGTCAGGACGGGTAAATGAAACTTCCTGAAAATGCTGACTTCAGGGCCTTCCGGGAAATATCTCAGGTATTGGGCTTTGTCAGTGAAGAAGCGCGTGAATGCCGATTTCCTGCCCCTTACTGTGAAGACTATTGTATCACCGTAGCCACATAAATCAAGGTTTATGACACCTGAATATTTGCTTAAATCATGAGTGCTGCAAAAGGTTTCGCACTCGTCCTCACTCTCAGGCATTAATAACTCAGCGTTTACGGTGCTTTTGCTCAAACTTAAATCAGACAAGATTGAGGCTGCTGCTTTGTTGCAAATTTTCGTGAAGAACAAATAGCTCATTCACTAAGGCATGATGACAACGGGACTTTTATCACGATTTTGCGGATATTTGCCTCAATGCCGTTCACTGCGATTGCGGGGACATGAACGTCCCAAGGGAAATATATTGCGTAAGTGCCGATTTCCAAAGGGATTAAGCCCTCACGGACTTTTGCGTTGTTCTCATAAAATAATATATCGCGCGGGGTATCCAGTAAATTTTCGCTCACTGTATTAGTGCCGTCATCGTTGTAAAATGCTGCGTTCTCAGGGCCTCCGGAACTCAAAAACTGCACGTCTATATATTTTCTATGAATTTCGGGGCGCAAGTTTTCCCGTAATCCCGTTTTGATGTCCAAAACCTGCAAAATCATGTCCGTATCTGCAAGTTTTATCGCGAATTTACCGGGGGCATGATTGGCCAAATCGCCGTCACGCAGGAATTTTAACGCTGCTGCCAAGGGTGAAGGCAAAAGCTTTAACTGGGTGTCGAAAAACTCATTATTTACGCTGCCGTATAACATGATTAATTCTCCTTAAAAAATCCCTCCTGCTCTAAAATCACGAACAGGAGAGAAAGTATATTTTACCTGAATAAATCCTTAATTGCAACTTCCGGGGCGATTACCTGAGTATCCGTGCCTGCATTTCCCCTTTGAATCTGAGGCTGCGGAGTTTGCTGGGGTTCGGGTTTGCGTTTGCCTCCTCTGTAGGCTATTCCCCTGAAGGCTTCTGCACCGGTCCCGGCTGGGATTAAATGCCCTATTATGACGTTTTCCTTAAGGCCATGCAACGGGTCTAACTCGCCTTTCACTGCTGCTCCGGCTAAGACTTGGGCGGTCTGCTGGAATGACGCTGCACTCAAGAAGCTGTCGGTTGCAAGGGCTGCCTTAGTGATACCGTGAATGAAGGGCCTGCATTCGGGCATTTCACGCATTTTGCGGACGAATGTAACTTCGCGGATTATGTGAAGCTCGTCAACTTTTGCGTTAGAAGCCCGGATTATTATCTCCAACGGATTTAAGCCTGCAATTTCCTCGATGGCTGCTGCCTTTAACTCCATTCCTGCATGAAGACTTGTAGGGTTCTCGCCGTCCTCATCTTCGTATTCTCCTGCTTCATCTTCATCTTCATAGAGTTCTTCGCTCTCGGCACTTTCTGCGCTCTCTTCACTATCGACTTCAGCGTCAACGTTTTCGTCCTCGTCAACGTCTTCATCATCATCTGCAACAGTAAGTCCCAGCAAAATCTTGTTGCGAATTCTTCCGGTGAGCATTTTCGTTAAAGCGTCAAGCCGTGTCAAGATGCCTTCTTCAGTTTCGAGGCTGTCGCGTTTACCTTCTGCAAACTCGTCAATTATTGCTGCGTCTATATTGCGTCCGGTTGCTTCGCCGTTCTCGAATAATTCCTGGCTCCATAATTCTTTGGCATTCAGGAATTTCTTCAGAGCGTCAACTACGTCAATGCGTTCTACACCGTTCCAGACTTTGATTACGCGCATTCTGTTAGCGACTATCTCATTCACGCAATCTTCATCAAGGGCTGCGTCCTGCTCGTAAATCACTTCACCGTCGGAAGTTATGAGATCTTCAGCAAGCCACCGGTTATCAACTATGCGGTCGAGTAAATCCTGGTCACGAACTCCGATTATTACGGGATTACCTGATGTAAGTCTTCGCAGGTCCTCACGGGTCAGCTTCGTGTCCTTCTTTAACTGGGTTTTGGCAATTCTGATATTTCTGTCAAGTATCATGCCTTCCATAGATTTACGGAATGCTGCACGTCCAAGAATTACATCAACGTCCTGATTATTATGCCTTAACGTAAGCATGTGCACAGGTGTACCGGGTGTGAGGAGTTTTCTCAAAGCGTCCTCATCGAGTTCATGGCCGACTAACTCCTGAATTGTCTCGTCAGATTTGTCAACACTCACAAGCAAATCGCCTCTAAACGCTCCGAGTGCTGCGTTAAGTCTCTGAGTATTGTCGCGGGTGATTTCATCGCAGACTTTTGCTACTTCGTCCTCCCAGACCATATCACCGGCTACGAATGAGGTATCGCCTTCTTCGATAACGCGCACTTTGTTCAACGGGGCGACTTTACGCAATATCACTTCTATGTGCTTATTATTTATGCTGACACCCTGAGAGTGATAGACGTACTGTATCTCGTCCGTGAGCATTCTCTGAACTGCGTCAATGCCTTCAACTTCGAGTAATTGCTGGGGGTCAACGCTGCCTTCAGTTAATGCGGTCATCTTGGTGACTTCCATGCCTTCCTCAATGCCCTCGCGGAGTTCCTGACCGGTTGGAATTGCGTGAACCAGGCGTTCTGTGCCGTCTTCATTTACTACTATGACTTTATGCTTGCCCTCGTTGGCCCGGATTTCCTCAATTCTGCCGTCAAGTCCTGCTAATATACACACTTTGCGGGGCCGTCTGACCTCAAATAACTGCTCAATTCTGGGTAAACCCTGAGTTATATCTTCTGCTGAACGAACGCCTCCAGTATGGAACGTCCTCATCGTAAGCTGAGTACCGGGTTCGCCTATGGACTGGGCTGCGACAACTCCGACTGCCTCACCGATTGGGACGAGCTTTCTTGACGACAAATCTGTCCCGTAACATTTCTGACAAACTCCCTGCTTCAAGGCACATGCTAAGGGACTTCTCACCCATACTTCATTAATACCTGCGTCCTCTATCTTTTTCGCAAGGGCTTCAGTGATTATATCACCGGATTTTACGATTAACTCACCGGATTTATCGCTTATGTCATTCAGAGCTGTACGGCCTGAAATTCTCTCGGCTATGCCAATCATGACCTTGCCTTCACTGAGTAATGGCCGGATGCATATGCCTTTATCAGTTCCGCAGTCATGTTGAGTGATGATTAAGTCCTGAGAGACATCAACGAGCCTTCTGGTTAAATAACCGGACTTTGCAGTTCTCAAGGCAGTATCCGCGAGACCTTTGCGTGCTCCATGCGTTGAGATAAAGTATTCAAGCATGTTCATGCCTTCCCGGAAATTCGCAGTTATCGGGTAATCTATCGTCTTTCCTGTAGGGTCGGCCATAAGTCCCCTGATACCAGCCATTTGTCCCATCTGGCCAAGTGAACCTCGCGCTCCTGATTCTACCATCATTCTTACTGGATTTTCGAGGCTCATGTGTTCCTTTATTTTCTCGGCAATGTCCTTCGTAGCCTGTGCCCATAACTTGCTCTTCTGGTCTAAGTATTCATCATAGGTGAGCAGTCCCATCTCGTAATTCTCTTTAGCGATATTGTCCTCGTTTTGAGTGGCTTCAGTGATTATCGCTTTCTCCTCCGGAATTCTCACGGCCTGAACTCCGAAGCTGATACCGGAACGCGCTGCCCAGTGATAGCCTAAAGTCTTGATGTCATCGAGCATTGCAACTACTCCTGCTCTATCGACTTTATCATAGGCTGAATCAAGTAACCGGCCGATCTTCTTTTTGTCGAGCTGCTCATTTACAAAACGCAATTTAGGTGAAATACGGCTGTTGAATAACACTCGTCCCGGTGAGGTCTCGAAAAAGACTGCGCCTGAATTGCCGTCTACTTCTGAGGGGTTATTCACTATGACAGCTTCGTCACTCTGGGTGAATTTGCGCCGGCCCTTGGGGGTTCCGAATTCCTCCGGGTTTTCCTTGAGCCAGACGCGTGAATTTACGTGAACTACACCGTGAGAGATTGCGCTCATAACGTCATTCATGTCTCTGAAGTGCATTCCGTCACCCTTAAGGCCCTCCCTCATGTCAGTCAGGTAATACACTCCCAGAACGATGTCCTGAGTGGGAGTTACGACAGGTTTACCGCTGGCGGGTGAAAGCAGGTTGTTCGCCGAGAGCATCAACAGTCTTGCCTCTGCCTGAGCTTCGATGCTCAAGGGAACGTGAACAGCCATCTGGTCGCCGTCAAAGTCAGCGTTAAATGCAGTACAGACCATAGGGTGTAACCGGATTGCCTTACCCTCCATTAAGACGGGTTCAAATGCCTGAATGCCCAATCTGTGAAGGGTAGGCGCGCGGTTTAGCATTACAGGGTGGTCTTTGATGATGTTCTCTAGGATCTCCCAGACCTCTGCTCCGCCCTTTTCGATTTTGCGTTTTGCATTCTTAACGTTAGGGGCAAGTCCTCCCTCAACAAGCCTTCTGATTACAAAGGGTTTAAAGAGTTCCAGAGCCATTTGTTTAGGCAGACCGCACTGGTAAATCTTAAGCTGGGGACCGATTACTATAACACTTCGTCCGGAATAGTCAACACGCTTACCAAGCAAGTTCTGTCTGAAGCGTCCTTTTTTGCCGCGCAATAAATCCGTTAAACTCTTTAGAGGGCGTGAACCGGCTCCGAGTACTGCTTTCCCTACTCTGCCATTATCGATTAGGGCATCTACGCATTCCTGAAGCATTCTCTTCTCGTTCCTGATTATGATTTCCGGGGCATTCAATGCCTGTAACTTCTTGAGCCTGTTATTACGGTTAATCACCCTTCTGTATAAATCATTGAGGTCGCTCGTTGCGAA
>JAFSQO010000312.1 GCA_017446645.1 Synergistaceae bacterium
AGGCAGAGTGGCAGCTCAGAACGAGCAGAGTCGGGGCAGCACTTGATGCACTTGCTACAAAAGTAGAAGAACCCACGGTATTCCCGTCGAAATTCTAAGATATAAATCACGCTGGGGGAGTCACGTTCCCCCGGCTTTTTTAATCATAAGGAGCTGAAAATTTTATGTCTGATAGTAATAATAATAATTCACCGTCAAAAATTAATCCTGTATATATAATTTCAATCGCAATAACTTTCGCAATAGTTGCATGGGGTTATCTGGCACCTGAAAACTTCGGGAGCTTCGCAAATGCACTTTTCGGAGGACTGACAAAATATTTCGGCTGGGGATACTTGCTCACTATGAACAGCTTTGTCTTGTTCTGCATAATCATGGCCTTCAGCAGATTCAAACACGTAAGACTCGGACTTCCTGAGGACAGACCAGAACACAGCAATATCTCATGGTTCGCAATGCTGTTTTCAGCCGGAATGGGAGTCGGACTAGTATTCTACGGAGCAGCAGAGCCTTTGATTCACTTCGGAAACACTCCATTCGGGGCAGAGCCGGGCAGCATTCAGGCAGCTCGTGACGCTATGCAAATCTCATTCTTTCACTGGGGCTTGCACCCTTGGGCAGGTTACGCAGTTATCGCTATGCCTATGGCCTATTACCAGTTCAGACGTAACTCTCCGGGATTAATAAGTTCTATATTTATCCCGTTAGTCGGTCAGGAGAAAGTTGACGGCTGGTTCGGCAAAATGATAGATGTCCTTGCAATATTTGCTACTCTGGCAGGAATCACGACATCACTGGGACTCGGAACATTGCAGCTCAACAGCGGACTTAATGAAATTTTGGGAATCGACAAATCAACGTTTATTCAGGTCTCAATAATAATATTCCTTGCGGTTTTATACACAGGTTCTGCAGTCTTAGGCATTGACAGGGGAATCAAGTTCGTAGCAAATCTGAATTTATTTATATGTATGCTCTTAATGATAGCATTAGTCATAGTAGGTCCTTCACTGCCTATTATTGATTCATTAATGACGGGAATAGGCGACTTTCTGAGCGGCTTTATCAAAGAATGCTTTGCAATGGCACCATACGGCGGCAAATACGCGGATCACCTCAAGAACTGGACGCTTTATTACTGGGCATGGTGGATAGCATGGGCACCATTTGTCGGCTCTTTTGTTGCAAGGATTTCACGCGGCAGGACTATCGCCGAGTTCGTAGCAGGAGTCTTAATCGTCCCGGCACTGGGGAGCTTCACATGGTTTGCAATTTTCGGAACATCAGCACTTCACCTGCAGTTAGTCAAAGGCATTGACATAGCTACTCAGGTTACTAAAGATATTTCAGTCGGAGTCTTTGCCCTGTATAAATATTATCCGCTTGGCTTCGTCATGTCAGTGATAATGCTTGTGTTGATAACTACGTTCTTCGTAACTTCGGCAAACTCTGCAACTTTCGTGTTGTCAATGTACTCTAACTACGGAGATTTGAACCCCTCGAAATCAAAGATGGGAGTCTGGGGCGTTCTCATGGCAGCATTAGCAATCGTGTTGTTGATGACCGGAGGACTCCAGAATTTATTGACGGTCTCACTGACAGCAGCACCGCCGTTTGCGATAATCATGTGCTGTGCGTGCTATTCTTTATGGAAGTCGCTTAACAAGGACGAGCACGAAGGTAAGTTATAATAGTCGCAAAAAAATTTAGGAGAGTGTTTAAACTTGTCGGACAAAGCACAGGCCGGGCAAAAGCTCAGGAAAATACCAGGAATGGATATAGTATTGGGTTATGACTGGATTCAAGAGTGGCTTGAGGAACTCGGCAAAATGAGGGTCAAGCACATAGTCAATCAAAAACTTTCTGAAATAAGGGAGAAAATCCTGACTGATGATAATGCAGAATTTTCACCGGATACTTTCAGGGCTTCATGTCTTCATGCCCTGGCTTTTGCTTCACGTCCGAATCTCAGGCGCGTAATCAATGCAGCAGGAGTCGTGATTCACACAAATTTAGGACGCTCGTTAATTGCTCCTGATGCAGTAAAGTCAATGACTGAGGCAGCAAGTTATTACTCAAATCTCGAATATGATTTAACACAAGGCTCACGAGGTCAGAGAAATTCTCACATAGAAGATTTATTATGCACTTTGACCGGCGCAGAGTCTTCAATGATTGTGAACAACAACGCAGGCGCAGTCTTGTTGGCTTTGAGTGCCCTCGCAAAAGATTCTGAGGTCATAGTCTCACGGGGCGAACTCGTAGAAATCGGCGGCTCCTTCAGAATTCCGGATATTATGGAGTTGTCAGGAGCAAAGTTAATCGAAGTTGGGACAACTAACAGGACTCACTTACGGGATTACGAACGCGCAATAAACGAGAACACAAGCATGTTGATGAAGATTCACCCGTCAAATTTCAGGATCGAAGGCTTCACCTGTTCACCAGAACGCAAAGAGTTAGCAGCACTTGCTCACGATAAAAATATAATCTTTATGGAAGATGCAGGGAGCGGCTTGCTTGTTGACGGCGAAATGATTCACTTACCCGCGAACTCAGGAGAGATAAGCATAAAGTCATGTCTCGAGCGGGGAGCAGATCTCGTAACGTTTTCAGGCGACAAGATGCTCGGAGGCCCTCAAATCGGAGGCATTGTAGGACGCAGGGAAATCATCAGCAAACTCAAGAAATACCCATTGGCAAGAGCACTGCGGGTCGATAAAGTTACGTTATCAGGCTTCGAGGCAACGTTAAGGCTTTATTCACAAGGAATGCTTGACGAAATCCCTACACTGAGAATGCTGAGACGTTCTGATTGTGACATGAAGAGTCAGGCAGAGAAATTAGCAGGTGAACTTTCAGGCAAGATTAACGCTGAAGTCAGAGTCTGTGAAGTTGAAGATGCAGCAGGCGGAGGCTCATGTCCTGAGATAAAGTTATCGGGCTGGGGTGTTGCGATTAGGCATAAAACTTTCGGAGCTGGTTACGTTCAGAAATTACTGCGAGAACTCGATACTCCTGTATTAACCGGAGCAAGAGAAGATGAAATTATCTTGCACGTAAGGACTTTACAGGAAGGCGACGAAGAAATTATTATTCACGAGCTGGAAGGTGTCCTGAATGCGTGAAATCTCGTTGGTAATCGGAACAGCAGGCCACATAGACCACGGCAAGACGGCTTTGATTAATGCCTTAACGGGGATAAACTGCGACAGGTTAATCGAGGAGAAGAAGCGCGGAATAACTATA
>JAFSQO010000313.1 GCA_017446645.1 Synergistaceae bacterium
ACACTTGCAGCAGTAAAAGCACGCTCACAGTAAAGACATTTGAACCAGTCAGAGAAATCAATATGTGATGCAAATGCTTCTTATCCGGATAGAACGGCGACTTACCCGAAAGAATCCGCCTAGAGAATGCCGTTATAGTGTCAATCACAGGAACACCTCCGAAGAGAATTAATAGTATTATAAGCTCGTGAAATCTTACTCCGTGTGATTGCAGGTTTTGCATCGCTATAATCAGGAAATTAGACGCAAACAAATAGCCGAGTAATGTGCTGCCTCCATCTCCCAAAAATGTCTGAGCTGCAGGGAAGTTCCAGCACAGGACACCCAGTGCCATAGCTCCCATGTAAATAGCTTCGTAAGAATTTCCAAGCAAGAATAGAATCACGCTCGAAGCAATAAACATGGAAATGCACAAGCCGTTCATGCCATCGATTAAGTTATAGGCACTCGTAACTCCCGCAAGCCACACTATAGCAATCAGGGCCAAGAATATATTAAGGTTCAGGGGCAGGACCACCAGGGCAGAAGCTATGAAGTGAAGGCCAAGCCTCAGAAATGGCGAAAGCGAACACATATCATCAAGATAACCGCAGAAAAATATTATCGTTGCCCCTGTCATTACGTAACGCAGATAACTCACATCACCGGACATTATCACGGCCATTAACACATAGCCAAGCCACAAGCCGAGACCGGCTCCCCTGGGCATTTTTCCCTTGTGAATCTTTCGGGCATCTGGAACGTCAATAATTCCGTAAATTCCTGCAAGCCTTATCGACACAGGTGCAGTGAAGCCTCCCCAGAAGAAGCCGATTAGAATGAATATTAACGCTTTAACGTCTATGTCCGGCAATTTTTATTTCGTCCCAAATAATCTGTCGCCTGCATCACCGAGTCCGGGCACGATATAGCCATGTTCGTTCAGGTGCGAGTCAAGGGCAGCAGCATAGATATTGACTTCAGGGTGGACAGCGTGAACTTTCTCGATTCCCTCAGGTGCAGCAATCAGGCACACCAGGGAAATTCTCTGACCTCCGCGTTTCTTGATTAACGAGATTGCTTCAGCAGATGAGCCTCCTGTCGCAAGCATTGGGTCTAAGACAAGAATCTCACGCTCCTCAATGTCGAACGGCAGCTTGCAGTAGTACTCAACGGGCTTCAAAGTCTCCGGATCCCTGTAGAGTCCTATATGACCGACCTTGCAATTTGGAACGAGCTGTAAAATTCCGTCAACCATTCCGAGTCCTGCACGCAATACCGGAACGATTGCTAACTTCTTGCCTTCGATCGTGTGAGCTATCGTCTTCGTTATCGGAGTCTCTACTTCTACCTCAGTCAAAGGCAGACTGCGCGTAATCTCGTAGACCATGAGGCTCGAAATTTCCTGCAACAATTCCCTGAACTGCTTGCTCGGAGTCTGGACGCTGCGAATGAGTCCGACTTTGTGCTGAACTAACGGGTGATTGAAGATCGTAACTTTTCCGCCGTTTTCGTATCTTGCATTCAAAGTTGAACGTTCGGCCATTGAGATTTTGTTGAGGCGACGTAAATGTCTTCCGCCCTCAAACGGGGTATCAAGCCATGTCTTCAGGATTGCCGAAACATCTTCTGGCTTCGTTAGATTGCCTCCAAGAGCGATTATATTTATGTTGTTGTGAGCCTTTGCCATTCGTGCCTTCTCAGGGGTATCACATGCAACGGCCCTTATTCCCCGTATTTTGTTGGCAGCTATTGAGATTCCAAAACCTGTTCCGCATAATAAAATACCTGCGTTGGTCTCGCCGTCAGCTACTGAGTGGGCAACTTTGAAAGCAGCATCGGGGTAATCGTCATCGTGGTCAGGCGCATATGCTCCGAAGTCAATCACTTCAATTTGCTGAGAGTTCAGGAATTCAAGAACCGTACTCTTTAATACATAACCTGCATGGTCGCAGCCAAGAGCTATTTTCATTTGTGGGGTTACTCCTTCTTTTGAATTTGTGTATATTATAGCAAGTGTGCTTTTATTTTCAGGGCGCAATTATGACTATTTGTTAAATAATACATGCAGTTATTGACGAGTTACTTTATTTGTGAAAAAATTCTCGCATTCATTGCATAAAAATTTTTAGGACGGAAATTATTAACATGCAGCATTTATATTTATTCAACAAATTATGAATCAGGTCGCAGGGCATCGTGGCAATGCTCAGGTTATTTCTGTCCGCAATCTCTGTTTCTCGTACCAGCATAGCAGTCAATTAATTCTGAGCAGCATAAATCTTGAAGTCATTTCCGGAGAATTTATATGTTTTCTGGGTCAATCCGGCTGCGGTAAAAGCACGCTCTTACGACTCTTGGCCGGGCTCGAAAAGCCTTCGTCTGGTGAAATTCTTCTGCACTCTCAGAGAATCAAGTCAGCAGGTCTTGACAGGGGCGTTGTCTTTCAGGATTACGGACTTTTCCCCTGGATGACTGCGGGAGAGAATATAAAGCTCGCGTTGACCCAAAAATTTCCGGGACTCTCAAAGAGCGAATACAAAGCAAGAGTCATGAAAGCATTAACTCAGGTCGGACTCAATGAGTCAATTTACCGCAAACTTCCCAAAGAATTATCAGGAGGAATGAAGCAGAGATGTGCAATTGCTCAGGCTTTTGCTATCGAACCTGAAATCTTATTAATGGACGAACCTTTTGGTGCTCTTGACGCAGTTACAAGGGCACGGCTTCAGGACTTGGTGCTCGCTCTCTGGAATGACACTCACAAGACTATTTTCTTTGTGACCCATGACGTTGACGAGGCATTACTTCT
>JAFSQO010000033.1 GCA_017446645.1 Synergistaceae bacterium
ACCAGTAAGATAAGACAAGACAAGAACAAATTTTTCCCCTCTGAGTCTTTGTGATTCAGGGGGGATAACACGATTAAGGCCGTAATGCGTGAAGATAAGCCCTAAGACGAGAGATAGCTAACTTAGCGTCATCAGGCAAAGCGTCAGGACACTCAGCGATATACTTATTTACAAGATTTTCGTCAACAGTAACAGCTTGCTTTGATTTCTTGGGCTGAACTGCTGCGGGTTTTGTCTTTGCTTTAGTTTCAGGAGCTATATCTTGGGTTATCTTTATTTTTACGTCTTCGTGATAATCATAACGATCTGCAATTTTACGCGCTATAGTGCCCTTCATGTTCGCTATAATTTGGGCTGTGTGATTGTCCGTAACTTTAACGTATAAGTCATTATTGATTAAGTCATACGGTGCAGAGTGCCGGGCTGCAGCAGGGCCAACGACTGACGGCCAGGTACTACGCAGTTGTTCGAGAATATGAATTCGTCTGGCAACTTGGGGAAGTAATTTCTTTACGTCAATTATGATTTTCTTGTCTTCGTTCATTGCGGGCTAATATAACAGAAATTAACTGCACGTCAACAGGCGTAACCCCCGAAATTCTCAAGGCATGACCAAGTGATTCGGGTCTGAAATGCTTCAGCTTCTGGAGGCTCTCTGTCCTGAGTCCCTTTACTGAGTCATAGTCGAAATTCGGAGGGATTTTTGCGTTATCAAGATTTTTCATGCGCTCAACGACTCGGAACTCGCGCTCAAGGTAACCTGTGTAACGTAACTCTGTCTCAACGTGCGAGATTTCTTCAGGGGTCAAACTCTTCCCTGATTCTGACGGACAAATCTTGCTGATTAACTCGTAATTTACTCCCCTGTGCTGTAAAAATTCTGCTGCAGTAAGTGGCTCTGTGAGGATTTCTGACTCATAGTCTTCGCATAATTTCTTTATCTCGTCTGAAGGATTGATCCGTGATTTCTTGAGCCGTGATATTTCTTCGTCTTCATGAGAAAATCTTTGCTGCAAGAATTCCCATTTAGTATCATCAAGCAAGCCGACTTCCCGACCATAATGTGAAAGCCTGTGAGCAGCGTTGTCCCATCTAAGCAATAATCTATGCTCACAACGTCCTGTCAGCATTCTGTAGGGTTCATCGGTGCTCTTCATTGTCAAATCATCTACTAAGACTCCCAAATAACCGTCATCTCGGCCAAGAGTCAGAGGCTCTTTATCCTGCACGAATAAAGCTGCGTTAATCCCTGCCAGTAAACCCTGCGCTCCTGCTTCTTCATAACCTGAAGTGCCGTTTACCTGACCTGCACAGAATAATCCCGAAATATTTTTATTCTCCAGTGAGTGCTTTAACTGGTCAGGCAGTAGATAAGCGTACTCGATTCCGTAACCGGGCTTGATGATTTTCGCATTCCTGCAACCTGGCAAAGAGTGCACCATCTGAACCTGAACGTCATAGGGCAAACTTGTCGAGAAATTCTGAACGTAGACCTCATTAGTATTCAGTGAGACAGGCTCGAACACAATCGGGTGCGTTATATGGTCAGGGAACCTCAGAAATTTGTCCTCAATTGACGGACAATATCTCGGACCGTGAGCTTTAACATCGCCGGTAACAAGGGGCGAACGCTTGATATTATTAGCGAGTATGTTATAAGTCTCTTCAGTCGTTCGTGAAAAGTAGCAGGCGTAACTTGATGAGTCATAAATCCTGGCTTCTCCCCACAGGTCAAAGCATAACGGTTCATTCTCTGATAATTGCAGTTTAGTCCCCGTGAAGTCTATCGTGTTAATATTGAGTCGCGGAGTCGTGTCAGTTCTCATTATTCCGGTTTTAATGCCGAGTTCATGAATGGAGTCAAGCAATTTCTCTGAATTATTCTGACCCATAGGGCCGGACTTGAAAGAAATTTCGCCGATAAAGACCCTTCCGCCTATATATACCCCGCCGCAAATAATTAATGCGTGTGTTTGATACTCTGCACCGTGACGTGTGATTATGCCTGTGATTTTGTTGTCATCAGCAAGAATTTTCACGGCTTCGTCCTGGTTAATATCGAGATTTTGCTGACCTGTTAATGCCTTCCTGTAATAAATCGAGTACAAAGCAGGATCGCACTGAGCGCGCAATGCACGAACCGCAGCACCTTTTGATGTATTGAGCCAGCGGATCATCAGGGTCGAATAGTCCGCAGCACGGGCCTGTTCGCCTCCAAGGGCACTTACTTCACGAACCAGATGACCTTTTGCGGGGCCTCCTATTGAGGGATTACAGGGCATCAAAGCTGTGTTGTCGATTGAAAGATTTAGCATGAGGGTCTTGCAGCCAATTCTTGCTGAAGCCAATGCAGCTTCACAACCGGCATGACCGCCTCCAATTACTATAACGTCATAAGAATCACGAAACACTGAAATCAATACCTCCGAAATTTCTTGCTGTATCGAAAGGCTTTTCAGGAGCAGTGATAAATGCCTGCCAGTTGGTTTTCACGAGTTCCTGATAAGTCCATCTCTTGCCGTCTGAGTCAAGTTCAGCCGTTAAATCATCAAATAATAGCACAGGTTCGCGCTTGAGTATCATCGCAGTTAATTTCCCGGCAGTGATTATGGTGTAGAGAATCAGCCTGCGTTTTTGTCCCCTACTGAGTGCTTCTGAAGCGGGTTTATTATTCTCGCAAAGGGTGATTGCCAACTCGTCATAATTCGGTCCGCAAAGCGGGTGCAGTGCATGGACTTCTCTCGCTGAGTAATGCCTTAATGCTTCGTGCAGGTAATCCTTGCCGGGTATCTTTATGGCCGGTAACATCTCGAAATTATATTTTCCCTCTGTGAGCAGACTCTTGAAGTGTGAAAGTACCTGCCTTCTCTTGTCCATTATGAAGCCTCCCAGCTGGCAAAATAATTCGGACGTAATTTCAGGGGATCTGCCTTTCCTGAGCAATGCCGTACGATTTTGAAGAACCTGCCTGAAGTCCGCCAGCTTCTTCGCATAAACAGGGACAAACAACGAGCATAATCTATCGATAAATAACCGTCTGTATGCCGGTGCGCCATCGATTAGGTTAGTGCTGCCCGTCAAGAATATTATTGAGGGAACTGCACGCCTCAAATCAGTGTATGATATGACTTTGTCGTTGAGTTTCAGGGTAATTCGATTCGTAATGTTCGCTGTTACCTCGAAAGTTTCCTCGCCTGATAGCTGAGCTGCTGTGAATGCGTTGAAGATGTCGCTGTTCCATGTGATTAAGTTGGCATTACGTGAACGCGGAAAGACCCCCCAGCCTGTGAGAATGCTGAGGCTCTCCAGCAGGTTAGTTTTGCCGCTGCCGTTTGGACCGAGGATTAAATTTATGCCCGGTTCCCATTTTATTCTGAGTTCCGGGCCTAAGTTCCTGAAATTCTTTGCTATCGTGTAATCTATCTTCACGTCTATTAATTATTCTCTTCAGGATTAGGATTAGCGTTTTCCTGATTCTCCTGAGGCTGATTATCTGACTTATCTGACTCTGAATCGTCATCATGAGATGAGTAGTTAGAGAAATCCCCGATCTCCTCGGCAGTCATTGCATCTTGG
>JAFSQO010000314.1 GCA_017446645.1 Synergistaceae bacterium
ACTGACTCTCAGGTCTTCGGAAAAGTAAATAAACTCGTTCCAGATGATATATTATTGACATCGTTCTCGATTTTATTTGCAAGATACAAAGGCGACTTGAGAACCCTGGTCAACGGCGCAAAGACCCTTTCGCAGATCAGGGACGGCGACAAAATTTTAATCTCAGAAGGCTGCACACATCACAGACAATGCGGTGATATTGGACGCGATAAAATTCCTGAATGGGTGAGAAATTTTTCCGGCTCAAATCCTGAATTCGAGTTCACATCGGGTAACTCTTTCCCTGAAGCTGACGAGCTTAGAAAATTTGCCCTGATAATTCATTGCGGAGGCTGTATGCTTAACGAGCAGGAAATGCATTCACGCCTTGAACGTGCAGAACTCGCAGGTGTCCCAATCGTGAATTACGGCCTTGCTATTGCTCACATTCACGGTATCTTAACGAGGAGTTTAGAACCTTTTGAAGACGAACTCTAATTTGCTGAGACTTATACACGAAATTTTTTACGCATTCCCTGTGAAGTGGCCTCTGTCAGTGCTGCTTACTATGTCGTGTGCTGCGATTAACGTCCTGCCTTCTATCTTTATTCAGAAAGTAATCGCCTTAATCGAAAACTCGACTTCTGAGTCATCATGGCGGGTCATAAGCGTTCAGATTGCCGGATTGTTGGCTATTCTCGCAGGTTTGTATATCATAGCACTTGCCGGGACAATTCTTAACGGATTCATAAATGCAGAAGTTACTCAAGGCTTTCTGAAACATTTACGCATTAAGATGTTTGACAGAATGCAGAACTTGCCCCTGAAATTCTTTGATTCTCACTCTCACGGTGACATCATGAGCCGTTACACGAATGACGTTGACTCCTTAAGGCAAATGGTCTCGCAGGGAATTCCGCAAATGCTTACGTCTCTAATTACCCTAATCGTAATTCTGGGCATAATGCTTTATTTCTCGTTATGGCTTACACTCGTGACTTTAACCGGAATATATGCAATGATAAAAATTACCAGAAAAGTAGGCGGCAGAAGTTCCCGCAATTTCCGTGCACAGCAGAAAAATACAGGAGAGCTTGAGGGCTTTGCTGAAGAAATGATGAACGGTCAGAAGGTCATCAAAGTTTTTTGCCGCGAAGATGAGAGCATTCAAGACTTCGAGCGGATCAACGAGAAATTATTCACTGAGTCAGAAAAAGCTAACAGGAGAGCTAATACACTCGGCCCAATCCTTAATAATATCGGCAATATACTTTATGTTGCAACGGCTTTGTCAGGAGGCGTGTTAATCTTGGCAGGAATAAAGAATTTCAGTATATCCGGCCTTCCCATGAGCATTAGTGTAGTAATCCCGTTTCTAAACATGACGAAACAGTTTGCTATGAACATAAATCAACTATCAATGCAGCTGAACTCTATAATATCCGGTCTTGCAGGAGCTGGGAGAATTTTTGCGCTAATTGACTCGGAACCAGAATCAGATGACGGAAAAATAATAATCGACCACATGACAGCTAAAGGCAGCATAGAATTTCATGACGCAGGCTTTTATTATGACCCTGAAACGAAAGTTTTGCATGACATAAATCTTACAGCCAGACCCGGACAAAAAACTGCTCTGGTAGGCTCAACAGGTGCAGGAAAGACTACTATAGCGAATTTAATTCCAAGATTTTATGACGTTCAATCAGGTAAAATATTCTATGACGGAATTGACATTAAAGCCCTGACAAAGTCATCACTGCGCAAAAACTTGGGAATAGTTTTGCAGGATACGAATTTATTCAGTGACACAGTTCTCGAAAATATCAGGTACGGAAATCTCGAAGCGTCCGATAACGAGTGCATTGAGGCGGCAAAACTTGTAGGGGCTGATGAATTCATAGCGCGACTTCCGGAAGGCTATAACACTTTATTAACAGGCGGAGGCGAAAATTTATCACAGGGCCAGCGTCAGTTAATCGCAATATCGAGAGCAGCTATAGCAAATCCTGTAGTCATGATACTCGATGAAGCTACGTCTTCAATCGATACCAGAACAGAGGCTCAGGTTCAAAGGGGTATGGACGCATTAATGAAGGGGCGAACGGTGTTTGTGATAGCTCATAGATTATCGACAGTGAGGAATTCTGACTTGATTCTCGTTATAGAACACGGGGAAATCATAGAACGAGGGACTCATTCGGAGTTAATGAGCCTGAAGGGGAGATACTATAAACTATATACAGGAGCGTTTGAGCTTTCGTAATTTGTGAGATAATTATCACTAATTTGAAGGAGGTATTAACTTTCTTATGGCAATGACTATGACTCAAAAAATACTCGCTAAACATGCAGGACTTGACGAAGTTCACGCCGGTCAGCTTATTCAGGCAAAACTTGACTTAGTTCTCGGCAACGACATAACCAGCCCTGTAGCTATTAATGAGTTCGAGGCAGCAGGCTTTGATAAGATTTTCGATAAGAGCAAAATAGTGCTTGTAATGGATCACTTCACTCCCAATAAAGATATT
The DNA here is from genome assembly GCA_017446645.1 of Synergistaceae bacterium. GTDB lineage: Bacteria > Synergistota > Synergistia > Synergistales > Aminobacteriaceae > JAFUXM01. The sequence continues at coordinate 2,511 of JAFSQO010000314.1, forward strand.
AAGTCGGCAACTCAGTGCAAACAGTGCAGATTATTCGCGAAAAGATTTAATCTCGATAACTTCTTTGACGTGGGAACTATGGGCATTGAACACGCGCTTTTACCTGAACAGGGACTTGTCGCTCCGGGTGAGGCAATTATCGGCGCAGACTCTCACACATGCACTTACGGGGCAGTCAATGCATTCTCAACAGGTGTAGGCTCTACTGACATGGGAGCAGCTATGGCAGCTGGTTACACATGGTTCAAAGTCCCCGCAGCAATCAGGGTCAATGTTACGGGCAAGAAAAGACCTTATGTGTCTGGTAAAGACCTGATACTCTACTTAATCGGCAAAATAGGCGTTGACGGGGCGTTATACAAATCCCTTGAGTTCTCAGGTGACGGACTTAGTGAATTGACTATGTCAGACCGACTCACTATTGCGAACATGGCCATCGAAGCCGGAGCAAAAAACGGTATTTTCCCAGTAGATGATATAACCCGCGAATTCTTATCAGGACGCGTAACCCGTGAATGGACAGGATACGAAGCTGACAGTGATGCAGAATATGAGAGCGTCATAGAGCTTGACCTGAATAATATCGACTGCACTGTCTCCTGGCCTCATTTACCCGAAAACGCAAAACCTGCAACAGAAGGCCATGACGTAAAAATTGACCAGATTGTTATAGGCTCATGCACAAATGGCAGAATCGATGATATGAAGGCTGCTGCTGAGATTCTCAAGGGCAGGCACCTGGCTTCAGGAGTCAGAGGCATAATCATTCCTGCTACCCAGAAAGTTTATCGAGAGTGCATTAAGCTCGGCTATGTTGACATTTTCCTCGATGCAGGCTGTGTTGTATCGACACCTACATGCGGGCCTTGTCTGGGCGGTCATATGGGAGTTCTTGCTGAAGGTGAACGCTGCGTATCTACTACTAACAGGAATTTCGTAGGCAGAATGGGGCACGTCAAGAGCGAAGTGTATCTGGCTTCTCCGGCTGTTGCTGCTGCGTCTGGAATTGCAGGACATATTGCTCACCCCAAGGACATTTAGCATGACGACGCAGGAATTTGGCGGAAGCTGGACACAACAGAAACTTAATATTTTCACGGATTATCTGAATGCCTATCTTACTGTACTGAAAAATCAGAAATTCAAGAAAATATATATTGATGCGTTTGCTGGTACCGGCAAAATTACGACTAAGAATGGTCAGGAATTCGACGGCTCAGCACGATGTGCTCTTACAGCAGGAAAAAAATTTGATTTTTACTATTTCGTTGAGAATGATTCTGCAAAGGCAACAGAATTGCAGAATATGATTGATAATGAATTCTCCTCAATTAAGAGTATTACACGTGTATATTGTGATGATGCAAATGAAAGGGTCACACAGATCATTCACAATATAGAGTGGAAATATAACAGAGCTTTATTATTCCTTGACTCATATGCTACTCAAGTGAACTGGACAACACTTGAGACAATTGCTAAGACGCATTCAATCGATGTCTGGTATCTTTTTCCGTTCTCAGCAATGGAGAGAATGCTGCCCAATAGCGGGGAATACAAGGCTTATGAAGACTGCTTAAATCGTTTGCTGGGTGATTCTAGCTGGCAGACAGAATTTTACAAAGAAAATCCACAGCTGTCTTTTTTTGATTCTCTCGAGGATTCAAATGACTTTTATGAATCAAATCGCAGGATAAAAGACGCAAAACCTGAACAAGTCAAGTCATACATCATAAGAAGATTAAAGACGATATTCCCTTGTGTGTCCGATAAGCCTAAATTTTTAAAGAATAATAGGAATTCGCGGTTATTTCTGCTGTGTTTTGCAATATCCAACGAAAGCCCAAAGGCTCAAAAAATTGCACTGAGTATAGCAAATCACATACTCAACAGGTAAGAAGAGGAAGAAAATCAACTTGAATACTATCACGCGAAAAACTATGCTCTATAAAACCGGTGTCGAATACGGGGATTACACTATGAATCATGTTCAGGGATGTGCTCACGGGTGCAAATATCCCTGTTATGCATTCATGATGAAAAGGCGTTTCGGACAGGTGAAAGACTATGAATCATGGCTTGAACCTTATCTTGTTTCTAATACCCTTGAGTTGCTAGATAAGGAAATCCCCAGACTTCGCAACAGAATTAAGTCTGTGCAGCTTTGTTTTACGACTGATCCATTTATGAACGGTTATCCGGAAGTTTCGCAGATGAGTATTGCTGCAATCCGTAAATTAAATGAAGCAGGCATAAAATGTATCACGTTGACGAAGGGGCAGCTTCCAATTGAGTTAGCAGAGCTTTCAAGTGAAAATGAACATGGTATTACGTTGATTTCTTTGAACGAGCAATACAGAGAAAAAATGGAACCTGGTGCTGTCTCCTGCGAGGCTCGGCTCGCATCACTCAGGGCACTGCATAAAGCTGGCTGCCGAACGTGGGTGAGCATTGAGCCTTATCCTACACCCAATATGATAGAACAGGATTTGCAGGAGATACTTGAAGCCGTGTCTTTCACAGACAGAATTATTTTCGGAAGAGCAAACTACACCAGAGAAGCAAGTTCTTATAGAGAGCATAAGCATTTTTACAATGAACGTGCTGCAGAGGTAATTGCTTTTTGTGAGAAACGAGGTATTGATTTTCACATAAAAGCTGGGACAATTTCCGAATAATAAATATATTTATACGCGAAAGGAAGGTAATGTAAATCATGAAGGC
>JAFSQO010000315.1 GCA_017446645.1 Synergistaceae bacterium
ACAACGCTGCTCACAGGCTTTCACACTATGGGCGGGATGCAGGCTTGCTTGATGCCTCAAAGTGGGAATTCTTGCAGCAGAGATTTAATCATGAAGACGAGGAAATTTCACGGCTCAAGAAAACACGAATCACCCCTTCAGACGATATAAAGAGATTATGCGAAGAGTGCGAGTCAGAGATTCTCACGGAGAGCCTTACAGCAGCAGAGTTCTTGCAGCACAGGGGAGTAACTTACGAGTTAATCAGCAGGATTTGCCCGCCTGAAAATAACTTGGCCCCTGAAGAAATTGCCCATGTTGAGACGGAGTTACGTTACACCGGTTATCTTGAGAGGGAGTTCAGGGTCGTTGAGCGCATGAGGAATCTTGATAACGCAAAGATACCAGCGGACTTTGACTATGACTCAGTGAGGGGACTCAGAACAGAGAGCCTCCAGAAACTGAAGCACTTCAGACCAGAGTCACTTGGCCAAGCCTTGAGAATCTCAGGAGTTACTCCGGTGGACGTTCAGTTAATTTCTGTTATATTAGCCCGCAATGAACGAAGACGAGAAAGCAGCAATTGACGTAAGAAAGTTATTCCCTCAGGTTGTCAGGCGAATGGAGATACTTGGCAAACTGCATAGAACCTGGCCGTCAGTCGTGGGTGTTGCAGCAGCACGTTACTCTGAGCCGTATGACTTCATCAAGAATGACCTGTACGTTAATGCTGCGAACAATCACACTGCCCAAATTATTGCGAACATGAAGGGAAACATAGCGCGTGCACTTGCAAATCGTTATGACTATCACGAAGACATAGACTTAAAGATTCATGTCGGCAAGGTCCCTGAAGCTAAAGCAAAAACGCAACCTGCAAAGACTCAAGCAAAAGAATCAAAGCAGGCTGTTAAAGTCAGTGTTGACGACAACCTTGTGAATAAGTACATCGCCGAGTGTCCTGACTAATTGCCTGATGATGCGAAGTTTGCGCTCTCTCACCTTAAGGCTTATCTTGAAGCATTGCGGCCACTAATAAAATCCCCCTGAATCACAAAGACCCAGAGGGTTAAAATTGTTCTTGTGTTACCTTACTGGTTCAAGAAGACCGTAGCTGTCCTCGCCGCGTTTGTAGACAACGTTAATCTCGCCTGTCTCTGCATTCTGGAACATGAAGAACGAGTGTCCTACAAGTTCCATCTGCATTACGGCCTCGGTCATGTTCATTGGGTAGACCTGAACCTTCTTGACCTTGTCGATTACAGGTGCGTTCTCTGAGTCCGGGGCTTCATCGTCAAGGCTGAAGGAGAAATCTTCGCCTGCTCCCAACTGTGCCCTGTCCTTGAGATACGAGTTGTATTTCTTGATTCTGCGCTCGAGATTCTTTAATGACTGGTCAAATGCCTTGCGTGGTTCCAATGCGGTCTCTTCTGCACGTAAAATTACACCGTTAGCATTAGCCGTAGTCTCGACGTTAAAGCTGCCTTTGTGATGAGTTACAACGATTTGGCAGTTTAAGATTTTCCTGAAGAATTTTTCAAGTTTTGAAATCTTCTTCTCCATATAGTCCCTGAGCTTGTCATCAATTTCAGCTCCGCGCTGTACAAAGCGAACTTCCATGATAGCAGCACCTCCTGAAAAGTATTATAGATATTATATTACATTTTGGGATTTTTATAATGCCATACCAGCAGAAATGACTGATTCAAATTCTGACTCCTGAAAAATTCTCAAAACATAATCGCCTGAATCACTTGGTACAGCAAATTTCAATCCGTGCGGGTTCATCTTAATGATCTCTCTGGCCACATCACTTGCCCTAAATGCTCCGTTATAACTCACGGGAAGGTCAAGTTTCTTGACGGCTCTTAGTATTCTCATTGCCATATTTCCTGAGAACCAGTTTAATTTCAGTCCTGCTCTTGCTACGATTGCTATTCCATGAGCAGCTGCCATGACATGAGAAATTTCGTTAGCGTGAAGTCTCTCGAATGCCTGAGTAGATACTGCACAGGAACTTAGAAATTTGTTGCTGCCATCCAGGTTAGTGCTCTCGGCTTTGAATTTTACGCAGAGTTCTATAATCGTATCAAGATTCGCGTTTATGTCTTCAACCTCAAAGAATCGCAGCATCTTGTGGGCATTCAACACCGCAATAGACAATGCATCAATAAGGCCGGACTTGTATTCTTCTTCGGGCAAAGTGCCAAGGCATTCAGGATCACAGAGAATCAACGAGGGCTGATAGTTTACCCCTGCAAATTTTTCACCTGAATTCAGAGAAAGTCTTGCAGTTCCTCCTGTGCAAGTCTCGATCATAGCCCCTAGTGTCGTAGGCACAAGAATGAGCCTGACTCCTGACATATAAGTCCGGGCAGCAAACGCAGCAAGAGCGCAAATTCGTGAACCTCCAAGTCCAATAACGCAGCATTTTTCAGACAAACCAAGGGCAGACATGTCATCGAGCAGTTTATGCAGTGCGTGAAAAGTTCCCATTGATTCCGAAGCTATGAGCATCTCGCACAGTCTCAGCTTTATTCCTTCGGGTCTTGGACATTCCTGAAAGTTCGCTATTATCTTGGGAAGGTACAGGCTCGAAATATTTTCGTCATTAATTATGACCGTCTCGATCTCTGAATCTGACTCGCCGTTGAATCTCAGTATCTCAAGGCCCAATCTTTGAATCAAGCCCATTTGAATCTTAACGCTGTAATTATTAATCTTTATCGTTGCAGGCATTGTTAAGCAATAAATCCTTTCGTAAGTAAAAATAAAAACACCTTCCAAACTATTGACTGTTCAGAAGGTGTTCTTTGTGTGTCCAAAAATTTATATGATGTCGATTATTTCTCTTCAGTCCCAGTCGAATAATAATTTATGCCTCTGGCCAAACCAATACCAGAAGCTAAAGCTGAAGCAAAAGAAGTAGACTGCTGACAGACTAAAAGAATTCACGATAAAAAATTTTTCTCCATTCATAAAATTTCATAAAATCATAAAAAATAAATTTGCTTTAATAATTACATACATTAGTAAACAACTCACGACTAAAGTCGCGAGCTTTCAGTGAAGTTTGGTACATGGCCTTAATGTCTGAACTCGATAACTTCCGCTTCAGAATACCCTTATTCGCTGTTGCTGGTTTACACAGCCTCTACACGGTAAGATTAAAGTTAAATCTATCCGGCTACATTTATATTTTTACTGCATTTGTACTTCTTCCGTACCTCGTCGTTGATCGAAACTCTGCCGTCAACGCTGGAGAGAGAGTGAGTACTACTCTTAAAGCTAAACGGCTCTAAGACCGTTGGTTATTTTATCCGTTTTTACAGAACGCCTAACTGTTAAAATAATTATACAAAGTAAAACTAAATAGCGCAATTCCTCTCACGATTAAAATCGCGAGTGTCCTTGTGTGGTTAAATGAACTTGTCAAGAATTATATTGTCTCGTTCATGCTGCCTGTCCTGTATCCCATCAGGTCAAGCGCAATGTACACGAAGCCCAGAGACTTTAACGCGTCATAAATTTTCGTTCTCGTCTTAAGCTCAAGGATTTTCGCAAAGTCTTCCGGCAATAACTCTATCCGCGCCA
>JAFSQO010000034.1 GCA_017446645.1 Synergistaceae bacterium
ATCTCACATCAAACCCTGCAGCAATCGAGGAATCAAGGCGAATTCTCCCGACTGGTTACTGGAAAGGCTCAAGTCTGGCAATAGCACTTGATTTGGCAGCCGCAGCAATCTCGAATGGCCTGTGCGGTTCGGACATGGACGCGAATAATAACGGCAGCTGCACGGGATGTTCGCAGATATTTATTGCAATTGATCCATACATGTTCGGCGAGAAGTCAGAGATTCAGGAAATGTTGAACCGCCGTGTTAGAATCGCAGACAGTGCCCACCCTATTGACCCCAAGCATCCGGTTAAGTGCCCCGGTGAAAGCACTATAGCAAGACGCAGGAAGAGCATGGCCGAAGGAGTTCAGGTTGACGATAAAGTCTGGAGTCAGGTTCAGGCAATCGCAGAGGGCAAAGATCTCTCAGGTCATATCGAGTAACAAAAAATTTTTTGAGGAGGGTAATTTTTCATGTTATCGAGCAGTCTTAAATTAACAGAAAAATATGATTATCTTGCAGACAAGTTCAAGGCAGGCTACAGGTGGCTGGCTGAGCACGATATTAACTCAATGCAGGACGGCAAGTACGAGATTCAGGGCAAGGACGTTTTCGCGGATGTTCAGAGCTACGAGACAGAGCCGGCAGAGAATCGCAAATTTGAAGCCCATGATGTTTATTTCGACATTCAGTACATGGCATCAGGCTGTGAGATGTTCGGAGTATGTCATCGTGAAGGACTCAAACTCAAGGAAGCACCCGAAGGCAAGGACGTTAAGTTCTTTGAGGACCCTGAGTCTTGCAGCATGGTCTTACTCGAAGAGGGCGATTTGATTGTCGTAGCTCCTGAAGAAGCCCATAAGCCAAGATGTGCAGCAGGAAAGCCCGCTAAAGTCAAGAAAGTAGTAATCAAAGTTAAAGTGTAGTGAAAGAAACCCCTTCCCGGCCTTCCCCTTCACAGGGGACGGAGATAGCGCGGACAATGCCAAGTCCCTCCTGGTAAGGGGGGATTAGGGGGGTTATCATTATTATTAAGGAGGAAAATTTATCATGCAGACAGTATACGATATGGGTAATGGTCTCAGGCTCGTAGATTTATCGAAGCTCGTAGACCCCGCAACAGAAACACGCCGTTGTAAGTTACACAGGTTCAACACCGGAGGGCCTATCCCGGATTTTCACACGAACGTTGACATAATGACGCATTTGGGAACTCACGCCGAATGCCCCTATCATCACAATGACAACTGGCCTGACGTTACGGGAATTCCCCTGACTACGTTTGTCGGTCGAGGAGTCTACGTTGACTTCAAGGAGACCTGCAAACCCAACTCGCATATCACGGCAGCAGACTTAGACCGCGAGGCCAAGAAAGTCCGCGAGGGCGATATTGTAATCATTGACTCGTCCTACAAGTTAAACCCGTTTACACCTGACACGAATACGGAAAAGGACAAAAGATTATTCGTGAATGGCGAGACTGCTGAGTGGTTCAAGGCCAAGAAAGTAAAAGCAGTCGGATTTGGTGACGGAGTCTCAATCGAAAACTGCAACGAGGACGTTAAACCCTTCCATGATATTTTGTTAGCTGAAGGAATTATCTTTATTGAAGTCCTCAAGCACCTTGAAGACTTAAAGCGCGATGTCTTCTTCATGTCATTCTCTCCGCTGCCTATAGTCGGCCTTGACTCGAGTCCTGTTCACGCCTACGCAATCGAGGGCATAAAGGAGTTCTCAGAATAATGCGTATAGCTGTAATAGGTGCTGGTGCAATGGGTTCGATTTACGGGGGCAGACTCTCGCAGAATAACGAGGTCTATCTCGTTGACACAAACCCTGCTGTAATCGAAGCTGTGAACTCTCAAGGTCTGACACTCGAAGAAAACGGACAGGATATAACTTTTCACCCGAAGGCACTTGCAGACACTAAGAACTTGCAGCCCGTGGACCTGATTATCCTGTTTGTGAAGGCTCTTTACTCGAAGGCAGCTCTTGAAGGCAATAAAAATCTTATTGGCCCAGAGACTTACCTGATGACTTTACAAAATGGCTCAGGTCATGAGGATATTTTGTCAGGTTTTGCTCCGGTTGAGAGAATCATAATCGGCACGACTGAAGACAACGGCGCGGTCTTAGCTCCCGGACACATCAGGCATGGAGGCAAGGGCAACACGAATGTCGGAATGCTTGTGAATGACGCTCAAGGTTTCCTGCAAAAGTTGAAGGCGAGTTTTGATTCATGCGGTTTCAACGTCAGGATTCACGAGAATATCCAGCAGTTAATCTGGAATAAGTTATTCGTCAACGTGGCATTAAGTGCTGTAACTGGTATACTTAAGTGCGAGATTGGCTATATCGCTGCGAATGAGTACGCGTTCAACCTCACAAAGAAATTATTGCACGAAGCAGTAGAGACGGCTCATGCTTTGGGACTTAAGGCCGACGAGTCAGAGTTGCTTGACGAAATCAAAGCCGTAACTGACAACTCACCTCACGGGGTTACTTCGATCTGTGCGGATTTGAGGGCAGGACGTAAGACAGAAGTCGACACTATCAGCGGCTCAGTAGTCAGGGCAGCGAAGAAGTGCGGAGTAAATGTCCCGTGTCATGAATTTATTGTGAACATGATTCACGCAATGGAAGGAGTAAAGTAACACATGAAGGCAGTAAGAATCATCGAGCCTTTCAAAGTAGAATGCATTGACGTTCCGAAGCCTGCACCTAAACCGGGCCAGGCGTTGTTAAAGATTATGGCAGCAGGTATTTGCGGCTCAGATATTGGGGCGTTCAGGGGTACGAATAATCTCGTGAGCTATCCCAGAATTATAGGCCATGAGTTATCGTGCATAGTCGAGTCAATTCCTGAAGACAATAACCCTAAAGGCATCAAGGTCGGCGATAGAGTCGTTGTTGAGCCTTATTTGCATTGCGATCACTGTTACCCATGCAGCATAGGGAGGACTAACTGCTGCACCAGTTTGCAGACTCTGGGAGTTCACACTGACGGCGGAATGTGCGAATATTTCTGTCATCCCGGACACATGCTTGTGAAAATCCCTGACGGAATGACATGGGAGCAGGCAGCTATGGCCGAACCTTTAACGATTAGTCTTCACGGAATTCACAGGGGAGGCTTCAAGGCTGGGGAGTATTGCGTAGTTACTGGAGCAGGCCCTATTGGTCTTGCAGCGGCAATGACTGCTCAGGCATATAACGGTCATGCGATTTTGATTGACATAGTGCAGGAAAGATTAGACTTTGCCAAGAACGTTGCAGGAATTGAGTACGTGATTAACTCCTCAACAGAAGACCCAGTGAAGAGAATCAGCGAGATTACTAACGGGAACATGGCACAGCTTGTAGTCGAGTGTTCAGGCGCAAATTCTGCAATAAGGTCAGCACTTGATTATGCCTGCAATGCCGGGCGGATTACCCTCACAGGTTGGCCCAAGAAAGAAACGAGCCTGCCTACTGATGTAATCACTAAGAAAGAACTAGACATCAGGGGCGGTAGAAACAGCGCGGGCGAATTTGAAGAGGCTTTAGAGTTAATTCACTCAAGGCGCGTTGATATGGAGAAGCTGCTTACGAAAGTAGTCTCGGCAGATGAAGCACCTGCAACGATTATCGATATTGAGAAGAACCCCGGCAACTACATGAAGGTTATAGTGAAGTTCTAAGAGAATTTAGAGTCCCTCTGTCATGAATGGCAGGGGGATATTTTATCTTTTTGACTCATCAGACAAATCCGCAAAAATAATAATTGCCTCATAAAGACTTTACCCGTATAATTTACTTAATTCAATTCATCACACAAAAACATATTAACAGGAGGCGTTTTTCTATCATGAAAAAACTCTTAGCAGTCGCGTTATTGTTAATGCTCTTTGTACCATGTGCAGAGGCAGCCCGTCCTATTACTTTCACGTTCGCAATGGTCGATAACGAGCAGTCGAATTACTACAAGGGTGCTCAGGCAATCGCAGCGGCAGTCAACGAAGCAACTGAAGGCAAGATCAAGATCAACGTCAGAGCAGGCGGAACTCTCGGCGGAGAGGCTGATACGTTAGACATGGCTATTCAGGGCGACTTGGACATAGCAACCTGTGCAAATTCAGTGTTAGCGAATTACATTAAAGAGATGGCCATTCTTGACCAGGCGTTTTTATGGGACAGCCAGGCCCAGGCAAACTATGCAGTTACCCATGAAGTCGGCGCATTGATTCAGGAGAAAGCATTAACTCACGGAATCAGAGTTATAGGCTACATGGAATCAGGCTTCAGAGATGTATTTGCAAAGCGTCCAATCGAGAAAATGGCAGACTTCAATGGCCTCAAGATTCGCACCATGCAGAACGAAGGACAGCTTCAGGCGTTTACCTCATTCGGAGCCAACCCCATAGCCCTCGCAGCCGGTGAGCAGTTTACGGCGTTACAGCAGGGAACGATTGATGCATGTGAGAACGCTGTCTCTAACTGCTGGATCAACAAGTTCTACGAGGCCGGAGTAAATTCTGTAATTAACACAAAACACTGCTTCGTCTATATCCCTATTTGCATTAGCTCTAATGCCTGGGAGAGAATTCCGGAAGATTTACGCGATACATTCGTTGCAGCCGTAGCCAAAGGTTGCGAGCAGCAGTGGCAGTTCCTCAACGAGTCAAATGCTGAGTGCACAGAGTCATTAAAGGGTGTCGGCGTAAAATTCTACGATATAGACATCAACGAGCTTAAAGCAGCATACGCAGCCAGACAGAAGGCAGACGGCACAGCTTACGATCCTACATGGGTTGCAGCAGTCGAAGCAGCAAGAGCAGCAGTGAAATAACATGAAAGCAATCAAGAAAATTTTACTTTACGTTACGAAGGCAGAGTTAATCCTCTCTGCCCTCACTTTTGCCATTATGGTGGTCTGTTACTTCCTGTCAGTCGTCAACCGCAACTTCATCAAAGCTTCTATGCCCTGGACCGAAGAACTTGCGTTATACTGCATGGTCTACATGGCTTTAATCGGCATGGAAGTAGGACTCAGGGACGGGACTCAGGTCTGCGTTACTGCATTGACTGACAAGCTCAAGGGTTCATTCTTGGGTAAAGTTTTGGATTTCATTGCGAGCCTGATCCTGATTGCCTTTATTTACGAAATGTGCAATTACGGGGTCTCACTCGTTGCCCGTCAGATGAAGTCAGCACAGACTACTCCGGTCATGAAGATACCCATGTATTTGATGTATGCTTCGTTAGTTATTGCTTTTGGAATTTCGTTAGTCTCTCAGGTTTTAATCTTAATCGGCAAAATATTCAAAATCCCAATGGAAGATATTACGCGGATCGATGACATTATTGACGGCTTTATCCGCAAAGACAACAAGAAGGAGGCCGCATAAATCATGTTAGATTTCTTATTCGAGATTGACCCAGGAATTTTATTATTTGCTGTCTTTGGAATCTGCATATTTATCGGCGTTCCCATTGCAATGTCGCTTGGTATCGGAGCACTTGCCGCAGTAGTCTTCGGTGATTTGGGAGTCTCTCCGGCAGTCATAGCTCAGAGAATTTTCGGAGGACTTCAATCAACGGCGATAATGGCTATAGCGTTCTTCATTCTTGCAGGTAACTTGATGGCCAGCGGAGGAATTTCCCGGCGAATTGTTGACTTTGCTAACTGCTTAATCGGCAATATTCGCGGCGGTATGAGCGTCGCACTTGTTTTAGCGTGTGCATTCTTTGCTGCTCTCTCAGGTTCTGCACCTGCTACGGTTGTTGCAATTGGCTCAATGCTTTATGCCGACATGGTCAGAAACGGTTACCCTGAAGCAGATATTGCAGGACTTCTCGTTGTCTCAGGAGGTCTTGGCCCGATAATTCCGCCTTCGATAATAATGGTCTTGTACTGCACATTGACCGGTGCTTCTGTATCGAGCATGTTTACAGAAGGTATGATGATAGGCATTGTGATAATGATAGTCTTGATTATTGAAGTCTTATTCTTTGCTAAGAAAGACAACTGGCCGAAGATAGAGACTAAACGCTCAGCACTTGAGATCTTCAAGATATTTCTTGACGCAATCCCTGCACTTCTCACGCCTATAATTATTCTGGGTGGCATTTACTCAGGCTTGATGACTCCGACAGAGAGCGCGGCTATAGCATGTGTCTGGGCAATGATAGCGGGCATATTGATTTATCGCGAGATAAGCTTCAAGGACTTGATACCCATATTCATGAAGTCAGCGAAGAGTTCAGCAATGATTTTGTTCATCATAGCAGCTTCTACGGCGTTTTCATGGATTTTCACGTATTCCGGTTCATCAGAAGAGCTTGTTAATTTCGTGATTAGCCTTAACCTCAACAAAGTCTTGTTCTGTCTGGTAATCGCGATTATCTTGTTGATTTTCGGGACCTTCATGGAAGGCACAGCAATCGCAGTTCTCTTAGTGCCTGTTCTGTGGCCAATGGCTAAGACAATGGGAATTCACCCGATTCATTTCGGAATGATAGTTTGTATCTCGAACGTTATAGGGACTATGACTCCTCCTGTCGCAGTAAATATTTTCTCAGCTGTTCAGGTAACCCGCTCAGTCCGTGAGTTAAAGATCGGCGATATTGCAAAAGCCGAGATGCCGTATTTCATTGGTTACACTGCAGTATTTTTCCTGTGTGTATTCTCTGAATGGTTCTGTACGTTCCTGATTAAGTAAAAAATCATGATTAATATTAGAGATATTAAGACAATTTGTACTGCTCCTGAAGGAATTAATTTGCTCGTTGTCAAAGTCGAGACTTCGGAGCCTGGACTTTATGGGCTTGGCTGTGCAACGTTTGCATATAGACACTTGGCAGTCAAGTTAGTGATTGATGAGTACCTGAAGCCTTTGTTAATTGGCCGTAATGTTCAGGCTATTAATGATTTGTGGCAGTTGATGAATCAAAATGCCTACTGGAGAAACGGACCGATAAGCAATAATGCTATTTCTGGAATTGACATGGCACTCTGGGACATCAAGGGAAAGCTCGCTAACATGCCCTGCTATGAGTTATTCGGAGGCAAATGCAGGGAAGCTGTTCCGGTCTACAGGCACGCAGACGGTAAAGATATTCATGAACTTCTCGACAACATGCAGCGTTACATCGACATGGGAGTCAAGACAATTCGAGTCCAGTCAGGCGGCTACGGCGGAGGAGATTACGGAGTTGCTCCTGCAAGTGCTCCGTTGAATTCGCCCGAAGGAGTTTATCTTGACGGCAAAAAATACATTCGCGAGACCGTGAAGATTTTTGAGGCAGTGAGAAACAAATTCGGTGACTCAATCGGACTCGTTCATGATGTTCACGAGAGGATTGCCCCGTCAGACTGTGTGAGGCTTGCGAAGTTGTTAGAGCCTTACGATCTCAC
>JAFSQO010000035.1 GCA_017446645.1 Synergistaceae bacterium
AAGTTATCGAGTGTGAATCTTCCTCTTGCCTACTCAGGAAATAATTTCACGTCCTCAGGTGGCACTGCGAAACTTTACGGCGGTACGGCCAAGAATAATTTAACGTTCGACATCAACGCAATGAAGTTCACTGACAACATCGAGGCTTCAGGCATTGACGTTAATGCATTAATTCAGGACATGTCAGGGGGACTTGAAGGCAAGATTACAGGCACGGGCAAGCTCACAATGAAGATTAACGGGACTGCAAAGGGCAAGACGAGTTACTCAGGTTCCGGCAACTTCTCAATGGGTTCAGGAGGAATAACGGGCTTCAAGTGGCTGAACCTCATAACGAAACTTCACAAGAGCGACGGAATTCGTTACGCTAGCGTCAACGCGCCTTTAACCCTCCAGACAGGAAAGCTAATCATCAAGGCCGGGACAATTGCCAATGCCAACAAGGACGATGCACTCTATAAATATGCAAAGCTCTCGCAGGACGGTTCAGTTGATTTCAGCGGTAAAGACGTTACAATAAACTTCATGACAGAAAGCAGCATAAACTATCAGTTAATCAATGCTATTCAGGGCGGAGGAGTTGCAGGGCTTCAGGCGTTATTCAAAGGAGGTACAACGAATCTCAAGGACGGCTTGCAGGCTTTCCTTCAGGGAGGTTTGACAGGAGCGCAGGAGAAAGGGTCAGCAGGAGATTTCAGAGTCGTAAATCTCAAAGTTGCAGGCAAGGCAGCATCACCGTCATTTTCAGGGCTAAAGATAGGCGGGTCAACTCTGAAGGCTCAAGAGGATAAGAATTCAGAGAGCAAGAAGACCCAGATTCAGCAGACTGTGCAGAATACCCAGCAGGCGATTCAGAAGAAGGGCGAGGATTTAATCGACAAGACCCTGGATAAACTTTTGCCGACCAAGAAGACCGACTCAACGAAAGCAGCAGCTCAGAGTCAGAATCAGAAAAAGACTCAGGCTCAGACTCAGAAGCAGAAGCAGACGCAGAATCAGAAGCCTACACGAGAGCAAAAGAAAGAGGAGATTAAAGAGCGTGCCAAAGAAGAAATAAAGAAGGGACTTCAGAAAGGTTTAGGAGGCTTGTTTAAGAAATGAGATTAATTAGCGATCCTGTAAGATTATTGCTGACATTGCCGGCCTTATTGTGGGCTTTATCTTTTCATGAATTCTGTCATGGTTTTGCAGCAAAGATGGTCGGCGACCCTACTGCGGAACGTTCAGGAAGATTGACTCTGAATCCGTTTCAGCACTTTGATTTAGTAGGTACGTTGATGCTCTTGTTCGTGGGATTTGGCTGGGCTAAACCAGTGCCGATTAACGTGAGATACTTCCGGCACCCAAGACGCGATTTAATAATCGTCTCACTCGCGGGAGTAGCAGGGAATATTTTGACGGCAATAATCACAGTGTTATTTTTCAGGTTTGCCGGAACTAGATTTTATTTAGTAACCGGACGTGCTGGGTTAATTTTTCTCTACCAGATGGTGAACATCAACATGGGACTTGCAGCGTTTAATTTAATTCCGATTCCTCCGTTAGATGGCTCTAGGGTTTTGGAAGCGTTTCTGCCTTATAAATACATGCATATTTATGCTTGGCTTGAACGTTACGGAATGATTATCTTGCTGGTTTTATTATTCACCGGAGTGATTAATGTGCTGTTTGACCCGATTATAAGTTTCTTGTGGAACTTGCTGCCGTATTAAATAAAGAGAGGCTCGCAAATTCGTCATTCATAATTGTGAGCCTCCCAAATTTTTATCGTCTGATTTCGTAGTTCATGTTCATGATGCTTAATATGCTCCCTGCGTCGTCCGTGATATTGCCGTCACCCCTGATAGTATGCTTGATAACGCTGCTGGCAACCGCAAAGTTTATCATGTCCTCAGGCTTGTAATTATTCATCATGGCATAAATAAGACCCGACGCAAAAGCATCACCGCCCCCTACTCTGTCAAGAATAGTGAACGTGAATAACTTGCTCTCGTAAGTCTTGTTGTCGTACCACATGAAGGCTTTGAGACTGTTCTCGCTCCCTGAATGAACATACCTGACATGACGGGCAATGCATTTAATATTCGGGTAACGCTTCACAAACTCGCGAAATACTTCATCCTGTTGTTCGTAATCAGGCTGAAGGGGAATTCCGTCCTTACAGTCGCCTTTAGAGTGATCGTTCTCGTCTTTCCATAAGTGATACGGCTCAATCCCAAGCAATACGTCAACATATGGTAGACACTGAGTGCAAAAATCCCTCGCCTCGTCCCAGGTCCACAGGGTGCTTCTGAAATTCCCGTCAAAGCTGACGATTAGATTCATATCGCGGGCCTTCCGTAAGATTCTCAGCATGAAATCCCTGCAGCTCTGAGACAATGCCGGAGTTATCCCGCTAAGGTGCAGCCAGTCAAAACCGTTAAGCAACGAGTCCAAGTCAACCCGTGAAAAGTCATACTCAGTGATTGCGCTGTACTTGCGGTCATAAGTTACCTTGCTGGGTCTTATCCCGTAACCTGTCTCAAGATAATACGTGCCTAATCTGTGAGTCGGAGTCTCTTCGGGAGTACTCAGGATTACCGGCGAACAGTGAACGTCATTACTTCGCAGCATTCTAACCGCACCTTTGCCCAGTGAATTATCAGGAATGACACTGAAGAATGAGCTGTCGATTCCCAAATTCGCCAACGCAAGGGCTATGTTTGCCTCACTGCCGCCGTAACTGGCCTCGAAACTAGTCGCAACTCGAATCTTGTCGTAGTTAGGGGGAGTGAGTCTCAGCATTATTTCGCCGAATGTTATGAATCTCTTCTTCATGTTTGTTTACTTGACCAGATAGCCGCCGTCAACGGGGATAATCGCGCCTCCCAAGTAATCGCTTGCATGTGAGGCCAAGAAGATGCAAGCCCCTTTCATGTCCTGACCGGTTCCCCAGCGTTTTGCAGGAATTCTCTCGGTGATTTGCATGTATCTGGGGTTGTTCTTATCCAGTAAAGCCTCGTTCATGTCCGTAGCCATGTAGCCTGGAGCAATTGCATTTACGTTTACTCCGCGGGCTATCCAGTCGTTGCTTAATTCTTTAGTGAGCTGGGTAACTCCTCCCTTTGCTGCTGCATAAGCTGGAATCGTCTGGCCTCCGAACCATGAGACCATTGAGGCTATATTAATTATCTTACCGTAACCCTTGGCAAGCATGATCTTTCCGGCTTCCTGACACAGAATAAAGACTGAATTCATGTTTACGTCAATGACCTCGTCCCATTCATTTAACGGGAATTCTTCTGCGCTGTGCCTTCTCTGAATCCCGTGAGCCGTAACGAGAATGTCCAAGTCTCCGCCAAGTTTTTCTACGCACTCTTTGAAGGCTCTGTAAACTTCTTCACGATGAGCAAGATTTGCCTTCACTCCGTAACACTTGAAGCCTTTATCGCAAAAACCCTTAGCAACATCAAAGACTTTATCAGATGTCCCGACTATAGCGACCTCGCAGCCTGCCTCCATGAGACCTTCAGCCATTCCGAAGCCAAGTCCCCTAGTGCCTCCCGTAACGATTGCTTTCTTGCCTGTAATGTCAAATAAATTCATAATTAATCACCCTCTCAAAAATTTTTACGGAGTCTGCAAAGATCCGTCAGGTAATCTAGTCTGAGTCCACGTCGTAACTTCATTAACGCATGGATACTTCGCAGCTTCTGACTCGTTCAAATCCACGCCAAGTCCGGGCCTGTCATTCGCATAAACATAGCCGTCTTTGTACTCAGGCAGTCCAGGGAAGACATCGAGCAATGCCCCGTGATTATCGCGCAATTTCTGAATCACGAAGTTCGGAGGCTCTATCCCTGACCATTCCTGAACGCCGAAGTTTGCCGCAGCCAAATCAATATGGACATTAGCAGCGTGTGCTAAAGGCGACATATCACCGGGTCCGTGCCATGCAGTCCTGACTCCGTACTGTTCTGCAAAAATCTGGAGCTTTCGTGCAGGTGTTATTCCTCCGATTTGGGTCACATGAACGCGAATATAATCTATTAATCGTGACTGAATCAAATCGCGCCACTCTCTAGGATTATTGAATAATTCCCCTTCTGCAATTGGAATCGAAGAGACTTCACGGATTCGTTTTATCCATTCAGTTTGCTCAAGGCTCACGGGGTCTTCAAGAAATGTGAGATCGTAAGGCTCTAACAACTTCGCAAGCCTCACACAGTCTGACGGGGCAATCCTCTCGTGAACATCATGAACGAGTCCGATTGAGTCACCGAATTTGTTTCTCACTGCCTCAAAAATCTTCACGGTCTCGCGAATATATTTTTTGCCGTCAAGATAAACTCCTTCGGGCGAATTCAACGGAGCACTTGCAGGAGCAACACCGTAATCTCCTCCGCCGTAGCCGCCTGACTGGACTCGAATTGTCTTGACTCCCATGTCGATGTAACGCTGCATGTTGTCGAGAAGTTCATGAATATCTTTGCCGTCCGCGTGCCTGTAGACCGGAACAGCTTCCCT
>JAFSQO010000316.1 GCA_017446645.1 Synergistaceae bacterium
ACATCTTGAATTAAGCCGTGAGACAGTCAGACGCTTTAATAACTTTTTCGGTGAAGGGTTGCTTGTTGAGCCTCAGCCGTTATTCACTCAGACCCCGAAAGTTCCCGGAATTGACGGCCGTAAAATGAGCAAATCATACGGTAATGCACTCGAAATTTCTGAACCTGAAGCGTCAATGTGGAACAAGCTGCGGACCATGAAGACGGATCCTGCAAGAATGAGACGCACTGACCCCGGAGACCCTGAAAAGTGCCCTGTATGGGATTTGCATAAAGTCTTTAATCACGATGAAGGCGAGAAGCAAGAAATCTGCGAAGGCTGCAAAACTGCGGGTATAGGCTGCATTGACTGCAAAAAGAAGCTAAACGCCCATATTCAGGCAATGATGACCCCTGTAAGAGAGCGCAGAGCAAAGTACGAGGGCAACAAGAAATTACTCGATGATATTCTTGCAGACGGTGCAGAACGTGCAGGCAAAGTAGCAAGGCAGACCATGAGCGAAATTTACCCGGCTATGGGTTTGCTCGTAAATCCCAAAAGGTGAAATACGAGGATCTTACGTTCAAGATACCTGTAGAGTCTGAGACATATAGAAGCGATTCTGATTTTGTGATAGCGCAGATAATGGCAATTCTTGACGAACAAAAAATTTCAGGCAACAATAAAATTATAATTAACACGAATTTGAAATCAGGTTTGCCTCTGAAAGATATAAACAAAATTGCCGGGCCTATGATTGAAGCATGGGCTTTTGAAGTCTTTGCAGGAATAAGAGATATTGACGATAATGAATATTCTCTCATTAATGCTGAGGCACAAGAGCGGCTTGATATGGCTGATATTATTCTGCAATTTCGCAAAAATGACAGGATTATAACAGGAAATCTTGACGTTAAAACCACAGCTGATGATATTCCCAAAAGTGGCCGAAGTCCCAATCTGACATCTTTTAGCAGGATAAGAACGGCTTATGTGAAAGATCCTGACTTTATGTTTATAATACTCTCGGTCAAACATAAAAATTATTCCCAGCGTAATAGTGTCACAAATTTAATAGACGGCATAATGGAAATAACTGACTATAAAGCCTATGACCTGAAGTATATAAGCGAAGAAGATATAAGCTATAACCCTGCTTTAGGAACCGGGCAGATTCAGGTTAAAGATATTCATTATGTGAATTTGCAGTACAGGACTACATGGGAGATGTGCAACAAGTTACTCGACCAAAAATTTCTGCACAGTTCGCGGCGTACTATTGAGGATTTTTACAGAGAGGCCAAGAAAAATAAATGGATCAAAGAATAATCACTGTATGCGGTGACGCTGTTGACGAAATGAGAAAAATTCCTGATGCTTCAATAAGGCTTGTTGCTGCTGACCCTCCATATAACCTGAATAAAGATTACGGCAGCAGTAAAGATAATCTGAAGTTTGAAGAGTATCTAAAATTTTCCAGGCTGTGGCTTAACGAGGCTAAACGGCTTCTGACTGACGACGGAGCTTTGTATGTCTTTATGGGAATGCGTTATATCTCGTATATTTACATAATACTTGAGCAAGAACTTAGCATGACTTTTAACTCCTGGATAACCTGGCATTACACTCAAGGTATCGGCAAGACAAGAGGCTTCTCGCCCCGTCATGATGATATTTTATTCTTCACGAAAAGTCCTGATAAATTCGTCTTCAATCTTGACAATATACGGGTCCCTCAGAAATATTACAGGCAGGTTAATAACATGGACGGCGCAAATCCAGGCAATGTATGGGAATTTTCACACGTTCATTATTGCAGCAAGGACAGAAAACGTCACCCTACACAGAAACCTGAAGCACTGTTCGAGCGAATTATATTAGCTTCTTCACATGAGGGCGACACAGTTTTAGACCCGTTTGTTGGAAGCGGAACATGTCTGCGTGTATGCCAACAGACTCACAGGAGCGCAATCGGTATAGACATTAATCCGGAATATATAGCTATGACTAACGAGAGGCTTGCAGAAAAATTCGCCGGTTTTGATTCATTTGACGAAAGAATCAAAAGGGGTAATAATAAAGCTTCTCAATTAACTATATTTTAGAGTTCAGGACAGGAGAATATAAACTTGAGATTAAACGCTTTCATTGCTTCATGCGGTACAGCCTCACGCCGTAAATCAGAAAATATAATTCTCGAAGGACGTGTTCAGGTCAACGGCAAAATAGTTCTCGCGCCATTCTTTGACGTTAAAGATAGCGATTTAGTTATGATTGACCATAAAGCGATAAAGCCATCTGAACATGTCTATTACGTGATTAACAAGCCTGCGGGTTATGTCTGCGCTGTCAGCGATAAATATGACCCCGTAGTCGTTGATTTGCTGCCTCATGATAAAAGAATTTTCCCGGTCGGACGGCTTGACAGGGAGAGCGAAGGGTTATTAATCCTCACGAATGACGGGAATTTCACGCAGAATATAATTCACCCCTCGAAAGAAATCCGCAAAGAATACGAGGCACTCCTGAACGCTGAAATTAACGCAAAGCAGCTTGCACGCTGGCGAAAAGGCTTCGAGATTACAGACGGGAGAATTACTAAGCCGATAAGTATTAGTGTCATGAATAGAGAACCGGCCAATCAATGGGTCAGCATCGTCATAGCCGAAGGTCTGAAGCGCGAAATAAGACTAATGGCAAAACAGGCAGGCTTCAATGTTGAGACGTTAATCAGGCGCAAAATAGGCAGGCTCAGACTTGAAAATTTGCGTCCCGGTGAATTTGTCCGTTTGTCTTTTTCAGAGCTGTACACTAAAATATTCAATGGCGGTGTAGTATAAAGCTAAAGCAACAAAAATTTTTTTCTCAAAGGGGGCAAAGGTCCGTGAGTGAGATTGACGAGAAATCAAGAGAAATAATTAAGACGAAAATAATTAGCAAATTACAGGATATAAAATCATTTCCTCAATTCGTCCTTGAGACAATGAGAAAACTTAACGACCCCGAAAGCAGTGCAGCGGACGTGGCTCAAAGTCTTTCAAGAGATGAAGGTCTTGTGCTTAGGATCTTGAAACTTGCAAACTCGGCAGCCTATGGAATGACCAGAAACATCACGAATATTTCAGAGGCTATAGCTTTGCTTGGCTACAAGAGCGTAAGCAATATCATTCTCGCAGCTACTGTATATTCAGCTATGGACAAAGGGCTTTCAGGCTATGCACTGGACAGAGGCGAACTCTGGAGGCATTCTCTAATGGTAGCGTATACGTCAAGGCAGCTTGCAAAAATTACGGGCAAAGTCAGCACTGAAGACGCTTATGTCGGAGGCTTGCTGCATGACATAGGCAAGGTAATATTAAACGATTATGTCAGATTTGGCTACGGCATTATAGTCAAAATGGTCGAAGAAAAGCATATACCCTTCACTGAAGCAGAGTGGCAGGTCTTAGGCTTTGACCATGCAATGATTGGCGAGGTCCTTATCGAAAGATGGGAAATGCCCGAATCATATCGCATTGCAGTCGAATATCATCATAAACCTAATGAATTACCGGAAGAGAAAGCCCAGTACCAGCCCTTGCTCGATACTGTTGCACTGGCTAACACGATTTGTTTAATGCTCGGAATTGGCTTAGGTGCGGACGGTTTGCAGGCTTATATGTTCCCTGAGCCTATAGAGCGTCTTGGCATAAAGAACTTTGATTATCTGCTTGCCGAAATGGTGGATTTTGTCGGTGACGTTGCTAACGACATGGGAGACATGGCAGGGTTGTAACTGGAATGTCTTACGTAATCACGATTGACGGCCCGGCTGGAGCTGGCAAGAGTTCGGTCGCTAAGAAACTTGCTGCAAAACTCGGCATAAAGTACCTCGATACAGGAGCAATTTACCGCGCTATTGCCTTGATTTTAGCAAAGTCCGAAATTAGCCCCGACAATAAAGATTTTCTGAATGAGGCCCTGAGCAAAATCAAAATCGAACTTGTCAATAATGGCGTACTCGTAAACGGCTTTGACGTTACCGGCGAGATAAGAACCCCTGAAGTAGACGCTCTTGCTTCGTTATACTCTGCCATACCCGAAATTAGAACCGCATTGCTTTCGCTCCAGCAGGACCAGAAAAATTACGGGTCAATCATTGCAGAAGGCCGTGATGTAGGTTCCGTAGTGTTCCCTGACGCAAAACTCAAGTTCTTTATTACAGCAACACCAGAGGCCAGGGCAAGACGGCGTTACGAGCAAAGAATAGGCCAAAATCAGGACGCAGATTATGACAGGATTTTACAGGCAATCAAATCCCGCGATGAATATGACTCAAACCGCAAAGCAGCCCCCCTCAGCATTCCGGACGGGGCAGTTTATATTGACACTTCGGACATGAGCGAAGACGAAGTGATAAATTTTATTCTCGAACACGTAAAAGAGGCGTTATCATGAGCATTCATGACATGAAGCAAAATAAAATTTTTTATGCACTGGTGCGCAATTTCCTCAAGATATTATTAATCATCTATAACAGGTGCAAATCAAGATGGCTCGAAAAGTTAAACCCTGACGAGAAATTTATAGTAGCCTGCAATCATGCCAGCAATTTAGACCCGGTCATAATAGGCTGCTTTTTCCCCAGAAGATTAAGATATTTCGCAAAAGAAGAATTATTCACGAATAAACTCTTCGGAGCCTGTATAACTGCTTTGGGTGCTGTACCCGTTTCCCGCGCTGATAATGCTTCGGCAGCAGGTGCCTTGAAGGGTTTCATGAAACTCTATCAGGAAGGCAGCGATGTCTTGATTTTCCCTGAAGGCGGAAGGACTTTAGACGGCAATTTGCAGCCCCTTGAAGGCGGAGTAGCTTTGATTGCCTCACATGAGAAAGCCCCGATATTGCCTGCGTTTATCAAAGGTTCGTTTAAGGCAATGCCCCCCGGAGCAGCGTTGATAAAGCCCAGCAAAATCAGCGTAACTTTTGGCAAACCCCTGAGATTTTCAGATGAGGTCTATAAAAGCAAGGACGGACGTAAAACTATCATGAACGCCCTGACTGACGCATTTAAGGAGCTTGAAAAATGTTCCTGAGCATGACCGGTTTTGGTTCCAGCCGTTATGAATTTTCTTGGGGAAGTGTTTTGACCGAAATCAGTTCAGTAAATCATAAGTATCAGGATTTTTCGGTTAAGTTGTCGCTTGAACTTGCCTCACTTGAGAACAGAGCGGTGGCCCTGATGCGCAATGCAATAAAGCGCGGTAAGGTCAAACTCTCAATGGAAATAGCATGGAACCCCGGCTCAAGAGTTCCCGTTATAGATTCTGACAGCCTCATGAATTTCTATCACCAGCTCCGTAAAATCGCAAAAAGCAACGGACTTGAGACAAGCAACGATATAATGGACTTCGTGAATATTCGGGGAATTCTTGGCAATGGCGACAACCCGGCAGAAGACGCTGCACGCGAAAATCCCGAAATCTGGGACGCTATAATCAACGA
>JAFSQO010000036.1 GCA_017446645.1 Synergistaceae bacterium
ACCGGCTTCTTCACTCTCAGCTAAAATTTTCAGTGCCGGAATTTTCTTGACATCACGCTTCATCACTGTAGTATGCCTTGAGTGAGGAACCATGAAGACATCATCAGAACCCCGAAATAATATCGAGCCTTTGTGTGTAACTCTATGTCTGAATATCCCGAACATCTTTCTGGGCAGGTGAATCTTTGGCACACCATAGTGATAAAATAATCCCGCCTGAGCACCCCAGCAAATATGAAGAGTGCTGTGAACGTGGCTTTTACTCCATTCCATGATAGAGCATAATTCGCGCCAGTAATCCACTTCTTCAAATCTTAAATGCTCAACAGGTGCACCGGTTATAATCATGCCGTCAAAGTATGAGTCTTTATAGCTCTCGAATGTCTTGTAGAATGCCAGCATATGCTCCTGCGGCGTATTCTTGTGTACACGTCCGCTTATGGCCATTAAATCAATTTCGACCTGAAGCGGTGTGTTGCCCAGTAATCTCGCTAGTTGTGTTTCCGTAACGATTTTAGTGGGCATTAGATTCAAGATTAATATTTTCAGCGGCCTGATGTCCTGAGTCATGGCTCTGCGTTCAGTCATGACAAAAATATTCTCGCGTTCCAGTATATGAGCAGCCGGAAGGTCTCCGGGTATATTTATAGGCATTACTCTTCGCTTCTGACTGTGAAAATGTTCACGAAAACTTTATGGGTCTCTCTTGGGAGAATTCGATAGCCCTTTTTCTCTTTAGTCATCCAGAGCGAGTAGTCTTTATAGAACCCTTCAGCCAGTGCTAATAAAGACTTTTTGCGGTTCTCCTTAATTTGCTGCTCGTACGGGGTTTTTATCTTCCTGTCCTCGTCACTGTCCCATCTGAACGTAGCAAGCGCATAGCTGACTGATTTCTCTTCGCCTCCGATTGGGAACGCAGGGATTAAAAGCGAGTGGTCATTCCAGTCATAAGTGCCCAAACCCTGCCCCGGTACAAAAATGGCTCTGGGTATCCCGTACATTCTGACCCTTGGGACGTTGAACATTTCCATGTCCATAGAGTCAAAGTCTTCGAGTATAGAGTAATTCTTTGCGTAATCAATCGGCATTGACTCAGCCTGACATAACAGCGAAGTATCTGCCCTTGCATTCTTTGCCGGTACTGTGAGATAGTCGCGCTTCTTTACGAGCATACTCTTGAGTTCAGCCCGTCTCATCTGCGGCGACATTCCTGAGCATGTATCACTGATTTTCTTGACCCGTCTTGCTATTTTCACTGCGTCAATCTGAGAATAAAGTATCTTCTTCGCAATGACTTTAGCCCTTTCGTGTAAAGCCGCGAATTTGTCAGCTTTTGGAGCAGGCAAAGGATTTTCCTCGTTTTTCTGGCATGATGAGATGAACAGCAAAATGCTTTTCTCTGAGTCATTGTATGCCTTGCGTTCCTGAGCAAATTTCTGTCTTGTTGCATCATCAGCTTCACGGTATTCAGGCACCCTCATGTTTACTTTCATTGCAGAGAGTAAATAGCTGTTCAAATTAGCGATCATCTGCCTGACATCGAGGTTATTTGTGTAGGTGTCATCGATTTCGCGCAGGAATTCGTCACGTTCAGCCTGAGCCTTAGAGAGTGCCTCGTCCAGATAATAGACGCGTTCAGTGAGACCCATGCTGATAACCGGTGCAGGAAGTTCAGAGCCGTTAATAGCAGCCCAGGACTCAGCGATATAGTCAGACAGAGTCATAATCGGGAAAATGCCTCCGGAACACTTTGCTGTGAGATAGGTCTTAGGGTCAAAGTTTTTGCTGAGAGTGAGAACTCCGGGCAAATAGCCTAAATCGATAAATAATCTCTCTTCGTCATCGAAAGTCAATGCTTCAGGACTGCTTTTAGTCTGAGCGTCAACGAGTGCCAGCACTATTTCCCAGTAAGAGCTAGCCATGCCTTGCCAGAGCTTGTTTGCCTGAATCTTGTCGTCAGTTTTGCCTGTAGCTAGCAGCTTCTTGTACTTGTAAGCAGCGTTGTCTAGCTTTTCCACTGCCTGAGCGACTTCAGGAACGCCCTTCCATCTTGTGAAACCTGCCATTTATAACGCCTCCTTTAATAATTCATCGCGCATGATTGCAACGCCTTTTGACGCAACTTCTTTAATGACCCTGAACTTCAGCCATGACGGTACTTCAACTTCTTTAGGGTCAATCAGGAAAGCCTCAGCACTGCCCCTTAGTTCATGAACAAGACCAGCAGCAGGATAGACGACCAGAGACGAGCCAATCACTGCAAAAATATCTGCACTTCTTACGAGTTTAGCAGCCGGGCCAATCATTGGAACAGCCTCGCCGAACCATACGATATGGGGGCGTAACTCTTCGCCGTCTGAGTTCTTTTCGCCGTATTCGAGTTTCCTGTAGCCTATGTCTATAATTTTGCTTTCGTCATAGTCATTATTTACTGGTCTTGCCTTAGTGAGTTCGCCGTGTAAGTGCAAAACGTGTGAGCTTCCTGCGCGTTCGTGAAGATTATCAACGTTTTGGGTGATTATCTGAACGTCAAAGTATTGCTCAAGTTCCGCCAGAATTTTATGCCCTTGATTAGGTTGAGCAGCCTCTAACTGCTTTCTCATGTCGTTATAGAAATCCGTCATTAATCTGGGATTGCGGTACCAACCCTGAATACTTGCTACATCGTCGACATTATACTGCTCCCAAAGCCCCCCTGAGTCTCTGAAAGTCTGAAAGCCGCTTTCTGCACTAATCCCTGCCCCTGTCAAAGCAACGAGTCTTTTTTTGCTCATAAAAAATTCTCTCTCCCCTGTATAATTATGCATGAATTGATTTGATTAATAATAGCACAATAAATTTTTTTAATTTTTAAATTTGAGAGGAAATGAATATTTTGCACTTTAAAGAAAGCATGACATTTTTAAAGCGATTCGCGTCCTCACCCAGACGAATCGGCAGTGTAGCACCCAGCTCAAAGTTTTTGACACGTGCAATGCTTGATAGAGTTGACTGGGACGAAGCAAACTTTATCGCCGAGTTAGGAGCAGGCACCGGAGTTTTCACCCGTGAAATAGTGAAGCGTGCCAGACCTGACGCAAAAATTCTGGTGTTCGAGATTGACCCTGATTTGCAAAAATTAATCCGCGAAGAACACCCCGAACATAAGGGCTTAAGTCTTCACAGCGATGCTCAGGAGCTTGAGAGATACATGCAAGACAACGGGATTAACGAGCTTGATTACGTGATTTCGAGTTTGCCGTTTACCGTTCTGCCGCCGAAGATGACCGTGAGGATCCTAAATGCTGTAAAACATGCCCTGAAACCTGACGGACACCTGATAGCGTATCAATATTCGTCAATAATGAGGCATGTCCTTCAGAAAAAATTTTCGCGTATTAAGACCAGATTTGTGTTGAGGAATATACCGCCTGCATTTGTGTATGACTGCATGATGTGAAGCGAACAAAACAAAAATGGCGGAAACGTAGAGATTCGAACTCTAGGAACATCACTGCTCAGACGCTCTCCAAGCGCCCGCCTTCGACCGCTCGGCCACGTTTCCACGCAGGGAGAATTATAGCACAAAATTTCGCAAATCTATAAAACTCCCTCGTTGCTTTTACTTTATAACTTTGCGATAATAGCCTCTTTCATCTGCGACCCTGTGATTAACTTTGTGCCTTCCGTGTAAATATCACCGGTCCTCAAGCCTTCCTGCAACACTTCATCAACAGCGCGCTCTATCATGTTAGCCTCGTTATTCATGTTGAACGAGTAACGCAGCATCATTGCTCCAGCTAAGATCGTCCCGATTGGGTTAGCCTTGTCCTGACCTGCAATATCCGGGGCTGACCCGTGAATTGGCTCATAAAGTCCGCGATTATCTTCACCGAGTGAAGCACTGGGTATCATACCGATTGAGCCTACGATCTGACTTGCCTCGTCTGAGAGAATATCGCCGAAAGTGTTTTCTGTTACGATAACGTCAAACTCAGACGGGACGCGAATTAACTGCATTGACGCATTGTCAACATACAGGTGATTTAATTTCACTTCGGGATACTCTTTAGCGACCTCTTCTACGATTTCGCGCCATAATCTTGAGCTTGTGAGAATATTTGCCTTATCGATTGACGTTACTATCTTGCGCCGTCCCATGGCCATCTTGAAAGCCACGTGAGCAATTCGCTTGATTTCGTGTTCCGAGTACTCCATGACATCGCGGGCAGCCCTTTCGCCGTCTGGTGTTGTGAAAGCCTCATGTTTGCCGAAATAAATGCCTCCCGTAAGTTCTCTCACTATGATAAAGTCAATACCCTTGTCAGCAATATCTTTTCTCAGGGGACACGCCGAAGCCAATGGAGCGAAGATCTTAGCCGGTCTGATATTAGCGAATACACTAAGCCCCTTCCTGACACCAAGCAAGCCCTTTTCTGGTCTGTTTTCAGGCGGTTGATTATCCCATTTAGGGCCACCGACTGCGCCAAGCAAAGTAGCATCTGCATTCTGGCAAATTTTTAAACTTTCAGCAGGTAAAGGCTCGCCGTACTTGTCAATAGCATTGCCTCCCATTGCTACGGGTTGGAAGTTAAACGCTTTAGGTGCAACTTTCTCGATGACTTCAAGGGTTGCGCCGATTACTTCCGGGCCTATTCCGTCACCTGGTATAACTGCAACGTTCTTCATGATTATAATTTATTCTCCTTTCGTGAATTCTTTTGCTTTCTCGACTAATCTTTTGCCGAGTTCAAATGCGTTCTGCAAATCTTGAGGGAAATGTTCATCACGGTATTTTGCTTTCATTGGTTCAATGAATTCTGCAATGTCATAGCGCGAGTAATCGCTAAATTGATACGTGTTATAAGCGTAAAGCGTCTCACTGTAACCGAACAATAAATCAAGAAATCTTCTGGTCTCCTCGAAAAATTCAGGATAGTGAAAATTTTTAATGCCCTCTTCATCCGGATAACCCATAGTGTAAATCGTTCCTGTTGCTATTTTGCGGTTAAGGACATTCGCGCCTTCCTGTGATGAATCTTTCACATTATAGGACAACACAGGGAACATGAAACGCTCAAGAAATGCACGGGCATACGCAGTAGGGTAGCTGAAATAAATAGGACTGCCAATTACTACGACATCAGAATTTAAAGCACTCTCAAGCACAGGACGCAAAGCATCATGATATGCACATAATCCGTTAGTCTTAGAGTTCTTGACTTTGCAGGCAAAACATGACACACAGCCTTTAATATTCAGGTCGTACAGGTGAATTAACTCTGTCTCTGCCCCTGAGTCAGCTGCTCCCCTGAGTGCGCTTTCGAGCATTTTGTGGGTGTTCCAGTTCTTTCTGGGTGAAGCATTGATGAATAACGCCTTCATGATTTACGCTCCTTTTTTCTTGAGTGAAGCCATCAATCCGCCATCTTCAATCATTTTCTTGATGAATTCGGGAAATGGCTCAGCCTTGTATGTCTTGTTCCTTGTCTTGTTAGTAATTTCGCCAGTATCGAAGTTTACGCTGATTTCATCATTATCTGCAATGTCTTCAGCTGCTTCAGGACACTCCAGAATTGCGAGACCGATATTTATAGCATTACGATAAAATATCCTTGCAAAACTCTTAGCTATCACGCACGAAATCCCGGAAGCCTTAATAGCCACCGGAGCATGTTCACGAGATGACCCGCAGCCGAAATTCAAGCCTGCAACGATAATATCACCCTGACTGACTTTAGAGTGAAAGTTTTTATCAATATCCTCCATGCAGTGAGACGCTAATTCCTTCTCGTCCTGTGATGCAAGATAACGCGCAGGGATTATAACGTCCGTGTCAACATGGTCGCCGTATTTGTGTGCCTTCATGATTTAGATTACCTCCTTGGGATGAGCA
Source organism: Synergistaceae bacterium (assembly GCA_017446645.1). GTDB lineage: Bacteria > Synergistota > Synergistia > Synergistales > Aminobacteriaceae > JAFUXM01. Next base: position 5,876 of record JAFSQO010000036.1, read on the forward strand.
ATATGTCCTGCAATTCCAGACGCAGCAGCAACAGCCGGAGAAGCCAGATACACTTCGCTCCTGACGTGACCCATTCTGCCTACGAAATTCCTGTTAGTAGTAGATACGCAGCGTTCACCCTCAGCAAGAACTCCC
>JAFSQO010000317.1 GCA_017446645.1 Synergistaceae bacterium
AACGCCCCGCAGTTGCAGAAAGTAGAGCGAATTTTGCTCAGTGTCTCCGTAACGTTGTCGCGTAAAGTCCCGGCATATGGCACGTAACTGTCGACTCCTTCCTCAAATGAGAGTTTCACCTGTGAAGAGTCTCCTGAATCGTAACGCTGCCAGTTTCTTGCCCTTGAGGACCCTTCGCCCCAGTACTCTTTGACGTAATTGCCGTTGACCATTACCCTGTTTGTCGGGGATTCGTCAAAGCGTGCAAAGTACCGGCCCAACATGCAGAAGTCAGCACCCATTGCAAGGGCTAACGTTATGTGATAGTCCATGACTATTCCGCCGTCTGAGCATATAGGGATATAAATCCCCGTCTCCTGAAAATACCTGTCGCGTTCTGCAGCAACTTCGATAACTGCCGTAGCCTGTCCCCTGCCTATGCCTTTAGCTTCACGGGTTATGCAGATAGAGCCGCCGCCAATGCCTATTTTAACGAAATCTGCACCGGACTCTGCCAAGAACCTGAAGCCCTCTGCGCTGACGACATTACCGCCTCCGACTTTGACTGAATCACCATAATTATTGCGGATCCATGTGAGAGTTCTCTTTTGCCACTCAGTGAAGCCTTCTGAAGAGTCAATGCACAGTACATCAGCCCCTGCATCGATTAAGGCCGGAACTCTTTGCTCGTAGTCTCTGGTGTTAATGCCTGCTCCTGTCATGTAGCGTTTTTGTTCGTCAAGAAGCTCTAAAGGGTTCTCCTTGTGCATGTCGTAATCTTTGCGGAATACGAATGCTACCATGTTGCCGTTGTCATCGATTATTGGCAGTGAGTTTAATTTATGCTCCCAGAGTATATCGTTTGCTTCACTGAGGCTCAGGCCGTCATGAGCAGAGATAACTTTATCTATAGGAGTCATGAAGTCCTTAACTTTTGCGTCCGGGTCAGTGCGTGTGACTCTATAATCGCGGCTTGTTACAATGCCCAAGAGTTTACCCGTCAGGCTGCCATCGTGAGTAACTGCAACTGTAGTGTGTCCGGTCTGTTCTTTGAGTGCCAGAATATCCCGTAAAGTCTGCTCCGGTCCGATTGAAGAGTCATTTGCTACGAAACCTGCTTTGTATTTCTTGACGCGTTTGACCATCTGAGCCTGCTTTTCGATTGATTGAGAGCAGAATATGAACGAAATTCCGCCTTCACGTGCAAGTGCGATTGCCATGTTGTCGTCCGAAACTGACTGCATTATTGCGCTTGTCAAAGGAATGTTTATCGAAAGGGGAGATTCTTCACCCTTCCTGAATTTACAAAGAGGAGCTCGCAAAGAGACGTTAGAGGGCACACAATTTTCAGATGAGTAATTAGGAATTAACAAGTACTCTGAAAACGTATGAGAAGGTTCGCTGTAAAAATAGGCCATTTAGGAATTATTCCCCTTTCAAGAAATTTCTTGCTGATAATAATAGCACATGTGAAAAATAAAGACTCTAACTGAACACTATTCACTGAGCATAAAACTAAGCATAAAACATGCGTGTATAATTAACTCTCAAAACTATTAACTATTTTACGGAGCTGTTTATATAAATGAGTATTAATAAAGCGAAACGGGTTATTATTTAACATGAATATTGCTGATAAAGATAATTTATTCATGAACGAAGCTCTCAACGAAGCAAGAGAGGCATTCATACGGGGCGATGTCCCAGTAGGGGCGTTAATTGTCCGGGACGGGAAAATAATCAGCAGGGGCAGCGACAGAAAACTCTCGGATCCTACAGAACACGCTGAGATTATTGCAATACGTTCATGCTCTGAGAAGATTAATCACTGGAACTTGACGGGCTGCACTCTTTACGTGACCCTTGAACCCTGTCCTATGTGTGCAGGTGCTTGTGTGAACTCGCGGCTCTCACGGGTAGTTTACGGTGCAAAGAATTACAAATCAGGCTCAGGCGGAACTCTATATAACATACTGCATGACACCAGATTAAATCACGTCTGCGAAGTTACGTCAGGAGTCATGGCCTCTGAAAGTCTGATTATCTTACATGAATACTTTTTGAACAGGAGAAAGAAAACATGCTGCCTACATGCTTAATATCTGACCTTAAGATTTTTCAGGCTAATGAAGCTACTAAACAGCTTGCCAGCGAATTATCATGCCCGGAACTTGCTGCCGGTGTGCTGGAAATGCTCAAGGGTGACGAAGATTTGAATGCATTACGCGAATGGATAAGGCCGGACTTCACTAAGCAAATTGCTGCTCTGGATCTCAGTGAAGGGGCAAAGGCTGCAAAAGAACTCTGGGAGTCAAAAAGCTCATTCGGGAATGTTCTGGTCTACGGTGATTATGATACTGACGGGATAAGCTCTACAGTCCTTGCAATGGAAATATTCAGGACAAAGGCTGCTCAGGTTCGTTATTTTATCCCTAAGAGAGACGTTCACGGTTATGGCTTGAATGCAGGAGTTCTCGACAAAGTTGCTTCACTTGGAACTGATACACTTGTAGTCACTGACTGCGGGACGAATGACTCAGAAATGCTTGAGAAGCTGAAGGAGTCAGGGATCGACATATTTGTCTTTGACCATCATTCAGTGAGTGCACCTGTGACAATTCCTACTATAGTAAACCCTGTGAATCCCTCAATAGGCGATAAACATGCCGACATAACGCAAAAGATATGCGCGACTGCTGTATTATGGTGCTGGGCATGGAAAGAAAATATTGTCGCAAAAGAATTCCTGAAGTACGAAGTGGATTTAGTTGCTCTTGCTACGATTGCGGACTGTATGCCTTTACATAATCTGAATCGCTCACTTGTACGTTACGGAATGAACCAGATGAGGACAAATCCAAGAAGGGGACTCGCCGCCCTGTTTGACTGCTTAAGCCTGAACAAGTCGCAGTTGACCGAAGAGCATTTATCTATGAGAGTCATACCCTGCCTGAATGCTCCGGGACGAATTACGACAGCAGAAGTCGGTGTCAGAGCCTTACTCGGAACAGGGAGCAATGAGGCAGTTTACTCCTGTATCAACGAGTTAATGCGCATAAACCGGAAGCGTCAGAGTTTGACTGAAAATATTGCTTACTCAATCGAGGACGGAATTTTGACAGGAAAAGTAACTCACAAAGTCCTGTATCATGAATCATGGCCAATCGGAGTCCTGAGCGGTGTAGCAAGTAGAATCTGTGCTCAATACAACATACCGATAGTTCTTGCTGCCCCAGTAGGAAGCACTGTAATCCGGGGAACTCTTAGAGTGCCTGAAGGCGGTGATGCTGTTGGTATTCTAAGACAGATTGCAGAGAAGCTCGATGCCTGGGGAGGCCACAAGTATGCAGCAGGGTTCAGCGTCTTGACTGAAAATTGGCCTGAAGTCCGCAAAGAACTTGAGAGAATGCTCACGGATATAGAGATTGTCCCGGAGAGCCAGACACCAGTTATAGACATCAAGCCATCTGACATAACGATTCAGGACTGGAAATCAATCTCAGCACTTGGCCCGTTTGGGAATAATAACCCGTCACCGAAATTCTTTATCAGTACTGACAGAGTCGACAGCGAGATAAACCCAATGGGAAAGGATGGCCGTCACAGCTTTATTCGAGTGAATAACAATGCGAGATTACTTGCATTCAACACCCCGGCCCGCGATGTTCTGGATATAATAGGCAAAGTCAAGGGCTGGATATATCACCCAAGATTAGAATACTGGAGGAATGAAGAGCAGCTGCAATTTATATTAGACTGTGCAGTTTTTGCAGAGAAGGAAGGTAATCGTATAGTAAGCAAATAAGTAACAATTATTCTCATTGATAAAAATTTAACGAAAGGAGGACGATGCGAAGAGCTGTATAATACTTCCGAAAGGAGGTGTATCGAATGTACAAGGCGATAGTGATACGTTTATTGCCAACGGGGTCACAAGCGAAATTATTTTGGCAGAATGTTGG
>JAFSQO010000318.1 GCA_017446645.1 Synergistaceae bacterium
GTGTTGAAAATGCCATAAGAAAGCATAGTCAGCACCAGACCCGAAATCAACCAGAAATATGGATACTTGTTCTCAAAGTTTTTCATAATTTTCCTACGCAAAAAATTTGATTCGCTGATATTCTAATGAATTTTCTCCGTTAGTACAAAGGGGGTTGACAGATTGTCAAGTCCAGATTTGCAAATTTAATTATATTATATACAGCAAATAAACATAGGAGGGATTATTGAGTGAATAATACATTTGCGAGAACCCTGCGGCAGCTTCGTGAGGGAAGGGGGCTTTCGCAGAAACAGCTCGGCGAGAAAGTTTATGTTAATCATACTACGATCGCACGTTGGGAAAACGCAAGCCGTCTGCCTGATGCAACGATGATTATACGCCTGGCAAAATGTTTTGGGGTTGACATTAATAGTTTATTCCAACTCGCTGCTCAGAGTGAAGAGAATCCAAACGTCATAATGGTTGACGACAGCAAAATTATTCTCTCTGACGGTCTGGCTGTTCTCGGTGAAGTCATGCCGAATGCTACGATAACTGGTTTTATCTGGCCATTGGAAGCTATTGAATACGCAAAGAAGAACCGTATTGCACTGGCCATTCTTGATATTGAACTCGGAACGGCAAGCGGTCTTGATCTCTGCCATACTCTGACTGAAATAAATCCATGCACAAATATCGTATTTCTGACAGCATATGCTAATTACTCACTCGATGCATGGAAGACTGAGGCAAGCGGTTTCATGTTAAAGCCTCTGATTGCTGAGAACGTGAAGGAACAGCTTAAAAAGTTACGTTATCCGTTTTTGTGTGATACTGGGGTGGGAGATAATTGATTTTCTGGTTTGATTCACAATTTATATACTTTATGATTGGCGCAGTTCTGCTGTTAAGCCTGACAGGATTATGGTTTATTGCAGTCATGCCCGGAATTGACAGCTGGAGCAAACGCTTTTTCCGAAGCCTCTTTATGCTTTTCATACTGTTGAACTTTATCGGCTTCATCGACACGGTCACGTACAAATATCCGGTTCCGATTTGGGTAATGTATTTCATGATTATTCTGGAAAGCGCGTTACTCTCTCTGTCGCTGCTGATGATGACGGCTTATCTTCTGCACTGCTGCGGAGAAAACGTACGCTCTAGCAAACTCTTTCATGCTGTGCTGGCCTTGTGGGGAGTTTTTATTGTCATGCTCACAATCTCCCCATTCAGTAAAGTTTTTTACTATTTCACGCCTGACGGTAAATACTGGCGAGGATCGTGGTATCCTGTTTTGTTACTGCCAATGATCGTAGCAATGCTGCTCACTATCGCCGGAATGATGCGCTACAAGGAACGACTTTCACATAAAGCCTTCCTGAGTTTTTTGATTACCCTTTTGCCGATAACATGCGTGCTTGTCGTGTATATGTTCATAGAAATTTACCCGTTAATTGACATCTGCGTTGTTATATCTGCACTGTCCATGTACAGCCTTATTCTGTCAGATCAAGTAGAGCAGGATTTGAAACGCCAGCGGGAAATCGCAAATCAGCGCACAAGCATTATGGTTCTGCAAATGCGTCCTCACTTCATCTATAACACTATGACGAGCATTTACTGTCTATGCGGTCAAAACCCTCAGCTTGCCCGTCAAGTCATCATGGATTTCACAACGTACCTACGCAAAAACTTTAATGCAATTGCAAGTGCCGAGCCTATTCCCTTCACTTCGGAACTTGAGCACACACGGGCATATCTTAACGTAGAACAAGCCCAATATGAAGACAGCCTGTTTGTTGATTACGACACTCCGCATATACGTTTCAGAGTGCCGCCGCTTACCCTTCAGCCTATCGTTGAGAATGCAATCAAACATGGCAGAGACCCATATGCCGGACCGTTCAGGATTTCTATCAGGACGAGAAAAACGGATTCAAGCAGTGAGATTGTCGTTGCTGATAACGGACGAGGTTTTGCTCCTAACGATGACAGCGAGCAACATACTGCACTCAAGAACATTAAGCAAAGGCTTGAAATCATGTGTGGCGGGAACCTGACGATAACACCCAATGACGGAGGCGGAACTGTTGTAACGGTGATGATACCGGACAATATCGCAAGATAAAAAATGGAGCGGAAGACGGGATTTGAACCCGCGACCCCAACCTTGGCAAGGTTGTGCTCTACCCCTGAGCTACTTCCGCATTAATATATCTCATATATATACACTCTATTCACTGGTGGCGGGACCCAGAATTGAACCGGGGACACACGGATTTTCAGTCCGTTGCTCTACCAACTGAGCTATCCCGCCCGATTGAAGCTCTCACCTGATTTAATAAATTTGGCGGGGCCGACGAGACTTGAACTCGCGACCTTCGGCGTGACAGGCCGACACTCTAAACCGACTGAGCTACGACCCCGCGTTACTCGTTAAACCTGGTGGGCGAAGCAGGGTTCGAAC
>JAFSQO010000319.1 GCA_017446645.1 Synergistaceae bacterium
AAATTATTATAACTCACATGTGATAATTTCTTTCAGGAGATGAATTTATAAATGCTGCCAATTTTAGACTTGACGCGCTCATTCGGCGAAATCAAACCGGAAGTATTCAACGCCCTTGAACGCATATTTAATAAACAAAGCTTCATACTCGGCCAGGAGGTCAGCACCTTCGAGACCCACTGCGGGAAATATTTAGAGCTTCCCGAAGGCAGTTGCATAGGCTGTGCTTCTGGGACTGATGCCTTGTTGCTTGCACTAATGTCAATTGACATAAAGCCGGGTGATGAGGTCATCACTACACCGTTTACTTTCTTTGCAACTTCAGGGACTATAGCAAGACTCGGAGCTGTTCCCGTATTTGCTGACATAGACCCTGTAACTTATAATATCAATCTCGATGACTCTTTGAGCAAAATCACGGATAAGACCCGCGCATTCTTACCCGTTCACTTGTTCGGCCAGATGACTGCACTTGATGAAGATGTTCTCAAAGCATTCCACGATAAGGGCATCAAGATTATCGAGGACGCTGCTCAAGCCTTTGGAGCTTGCAGGACTTCACCCGACAAAAATAAAATCATGAGGGCAGGCACAGTAGGCGATGTAGGCTGCTATTCGTTCTTCCCTACGAAGAATTTAGGCGGCTGCGGAGACGGCGGTATGGTTGTTACCAGCGATAAAGACCGGGCAGAGAGGCTCAGAAAGTTACGGGTTCACGGCTCAGGGACAACTTACTTTCATGACGAAATAGGCATTAACAGCAGGCTTGATGCGCTTCAGGCTGCTATACTCGACATAAAATTAAAATATCTCGAAGGCTGGAACAACGAACGCAGAAAAATCGCGGAATACTACAAGCTGTTATTCAAGGCCAATAATTTGAGCGAGTTTATAATTGCACCTGTTGAGCTTGAGAATAATTATCACATTTATCATCAATACGTAATCAGAGTTAATTCAAGGCGCGATGACTTAATGAATTATCTCAATGAAAGAGGCTTTGCGGTTCGAGTATATTACCCGTTGTCACTGCATTTACAGCCATGCTTCAGGTATCTTAATTATCACGAAGGCGATTTCCCAGAGAGCGAAAAGTTATCACGTGAAGTCTTGGCCCTTCCTGTATTTCCTGGCCTGAAAGAGTCAGAACAGGAGCAGCTGGTTGAGAACATAGCAGCTTTCTTCAGAGCATAAAGCGCAAAAACTCTAAGCCCTCTGGTATAATCCAAGCCGGAGGGTTTTTTGTGTCTGCTTGACAGAATAAGCCATATCAACATATCATATAATTTACATGTAATCATCAAAGACATCAAAGAAAGGAGGGTAGTATTTAGTGAGACATAAATCCGTAACATTTTTGCTTTTCTTGGCCGTTATAGCGTCAGTGTTCTTTCTCGCAACTGCATTAAAGACACAGAAACTTTTTGCATGTAATTATTATGCTTCTGATTATCACGTCCTTCAGGCAGCTCCTGAGAAAAGTCAGAGTCATAGTCATAATCAAGACGAAGATAACAAACGCACTCAAAGCATCAGAGAACTCGCAGGTCACGGCAGAAATATCAACGTTGTCCTTTCAAAATCCGAAGGCACCAGAATAATCGAGAACATAAGATCCCAGCGCACCAGAACCGCAACGCAATTGGACGCAGAGTCAGAGAGAACCCGCAAGAACTATGCAGGCAGCAAGACTCTTGGCCGGCAATCCGAATTAGCTTCAGGAATACACAAGTCAAATATCACGGAAATTCATCAGGACATTCAGCAAAGAAAATAGAATTTCACTCCCTCCCCTGTTAAGTAATCTCGTCAAAACAAAGGCAGGTGCTCTAGTACTCTGTCATAGATTTGTTATTTGTTTATGTTGAAGGAGAGTGATTTTTTATGCCTGGCTTTTTCACGGCTCTGGGCAAAATTTTTCGTCCGATTTATGACTGGACGGATAAAATTATCATGAACGTCTGCAAGCTGCTTCTTGTTGCAGATGTAGCTATTACTACGATGTCAGTAGCGGGCCGTTACATCTCGTTTATTCCTGACCCTGCGTGGAGCGAGCAAATGGTCTTGACTCTCATGGTCTACATGGCTGTGTTGTCGGCAACTTTGGCAATCCGTAAGCGTGCTCATATCAGGATGACCGCGTTTGATGATTATCTGCCGCCGAAATTAGTCAAGTATCTTGATTTATTATCAGATTTTGCAGTCCTTGCACTCGGTGTAATCATGTTGATTTACGGAATAAAAGTATGTCAGTCACCGTTAGCAAAATTCGGCCGTTATGAATCCCTGCCTCAACTTAGCCGAGTCTGGATGTATCTTCCCATTCCTGTAGCTGGAGCAGGCATGATTATTTTCGAGCTTGAGCAGATATTTTTGAGGTTTGAGGAGCTTTTTTCGTTGAATGAGGTGAAAGAATAATGAGTCCTGAAGATATTTCGACTTTAATATTACTAGGCACTTTCTTCGCTATGATCTTGATGCGCTTCCCTATTGCCTATGCTGTAGGGCTTGCAACTGTGTTCTGCCTGTTGTCTCAGGGGCAATCTATCGTAACTTTCCCCCAGCAGATGGTCAAAGGCATTTGGTCGTTCTCGTTAATGGCTGTCCCGTTCTTTATCACAATGGGCGTATTAATGGGAACTGGAGGAATTTCTGATAAACTAATTGCGTTGGCAAATTCTCTTGTCGGCTGGATGCGTGGCGGTCTTGCAATGGTCAATATAGTAGCTTCGTATTTCTTCGGCGGGATTTCTGGCTCGGCTTCTGCGGACACTGCTTCACTTGGCTCGATTTTAATTCCCATGATGGTAGATCAGGGTTATGACGCAGATTTCTCAACGGCAGTAACGATAACATCATCGTGCGAAGGCTTGCTCGTCCCTCCGAGTCACAACATGGTCATTTACGCAACGACAGCGAGCGGAATTTCAGTCGGTGCACTCTTCATGGCAGGTTATATACCCGGAGCATTGTTAGCGATTTCGTTAATGGTAGGTTCGTACATAATTTCAGTTAAGCGCAATTATCCCAAGGGCGAGCCGTTCAGCATGAAGGAATTCATGAAAGAGTTAATGCGTTCGTTCTGGGCATTGGCTGCTGTCTTAATCGTCGTTGTCGGAGTAGTCGGCGGAGTTTTCACTGCTACAGAGTCTGCTGCAATTGCCGTAATATATTCGTTAATCGTCTCAGTATTTATCTATAAGGGACTTGACTGGCACGGAGTTTGGAAGGCTCTTGACACCTGCGTAGAAACCCTTGCGATAGTGTTAATCTTAATTGCTACATCAGCTGCATTCGGTTATTGCCTGACTATACTGCACGTACCTGCGAAGGCTGCTGCCCTAATCACCGGAATATCGAACAATCCTGTAATCATAGCAATCATGATAAATATAATCTTGCTTGTACTTGGCTGTATAATGGACATGGCTCCGATTATCTTGATAGCTACGCCGATTTTATTACCAGTTGCACAGTCTATTGGTATCAGTGCCATTCAGTT
>JAFSQO010000320.1 GCA_017446645.1 Synergistaceae bacterium
CATTGCAGAAAATTTCTCGTTCTGGTCGATAAGGCCGCTAATTATCATCATTTCAGATTTTAAAACAAAAATGGACTGCGTTAATCTGTCTGCAGCCCCGTTAAATCTTGGACGTTCATCGTTTTCAAGTTTTGTTGCTATAGAACTCGCTACAGGTTCACACATAAGTTTTGCTGCGAGTTTCTTTGCCGAGTCATTTCTGACAGCGTCATGGGTTTGGGTCTCGAAGAAAATATCTCTTGCCTCGTCCATGAGTTCATTTACTGACTCTGTATCACGCCTGCGCATTGCCTCCCGCTGTTCCCTGATAACTTCGACTAAGTCATCTATGCAGTCAGCTTCGTCAACAACAGCATTGATTAACTCTTCGACTTCTGCACGCATGATTTATTATATTCTACTCTATATCAAGAATTCCGGCGATTATCAACGTGTTAGCCAGTTTATCAAGGGGCGGGTTGTAAGTACCTGATTCGATTTTCCCCCTGAAGTCTGCCACAACATCTTCGCGAACTTCCGGAATGTTTTTCATTTCTGCATTGACCTTTGCGAGCAGTGAGCCGAACGCACTTATATTAGCGTTGTCTGAGTCTGACTCAGCCATGAAACTGCCGGTGTAAGAGACGTTCTGCCTTGATTTCTTTTTGCTTACTGCGTCAAGATTGTACTGCCCGGATATTCTCCCTATCATTGTGTGTCACTCCTCCCTGAAAAATGTAATTTATCACAGCTTGATTTGCATTATTTATCGGTGCTCTGTGAGATTATCTTTAATGAATTTTCTTGTTTAATGTGTTTAATGTGATTTTGTTATATTTTGCTTCTGTTCATGTTGCCATTTTTCCCGTAAAATACACTGTATTCTACAAGCAAATCCTAAAGGAGGTAATTTTTTATCATGAAGATGACATTTCGCTGGTACGGTTCTAAGGCAGACCCGATACCCTTGAAGTACATCAAGCAGATTGCAGGCGTTTCGGGACTCATGGGACTCCTTGACAAGCCCGCCGGAGTTAATTGGGAAGAGGCAGAGGTTAAGGCCCTTGTCGATGAAGTTCACGCAGCAGGACTTGAGCTTGAGGTAATCGAGAGCGTCAACGTTCACGAAGACATCAAGATAGGACTTCCTTCACGCGATGAGTACATAGCAAATTACATTGCGACAATAAAGACTCTCGCGAAGTATGGCGTAAAAGTCATAATCTATAACTTCATGCCGGTGTTTGACTGGCTGAGGACTGATCTGGCCCGTGAAATACCAGAGGACGGCTCGAACAGTCTTTACTTTGACGAGAAGGATTTAGGAGACATGGGACCCCTTGAAATCGTCAGGAAAACAGCAGAAGAGTCACAGGGCTTCACCTTACCGGGCTGGGAACCTGAGAGGCTTGCACTGCTTGAGACTACCCTGAAACAGTACGAGGGAATGACCCCTGATGATCTGCGCAAGAACTACAAATATTTCCTTGATGCAGTAATCCCTGTCTGCGAAGAGTTGAACGTCAAGATGGCCTGCCACCCTGATGACCCTGCGTGGCCGATATTTGGCCTGCCAAGGATTGCTCACTCTCAGGCTGACTATGACAAGATCGTAGCTCTTCACGACTCACCGGCTAACACTGTTTGCTTATGCACTGGTTCACTTGGCTCGAATCCCGACAACAATATCCCCGAAATAATCAGGCACTTCGGCAGCATGAACAGAATCGGCTCAATGCACGTCCGTAATGTCAAGTTCTTGGGCTATCACAAGTTCAGAGAGGCGGCTCACCTTTCCAGCACCGGAGATTTAGACATGTACGAAATAATGAAGGCAATCTACGAGACCTGCCCGGACACTTATGTAAGGCCAGACCATGGGCGTATGATCTGGGACGAGAAGGGCAGACCAGGCTACGGACTCTATGACAGGGCATTGGGTGCTGAATATCTCTGGGGACTCTGGGAAGCAATCGACAAGAACGCAAAAAGTGCGAAAAATTAAGTGCTTATAACTATTGACATGACTAATCACCGCAGTATAATCGGGTATCGGGTATCGGGGGACTATTATAGATGATTTCTATATTATGTCCCTGTTACAACGAAGAAGCCGTACTGGATATATTTTTTTCCAGAATAAAAGCTGTCATGAATGAAATTGCAGAACCTTTCGAGATAATTTGCGTAAATGACGGCAGCACTGACGGAACCCTTGAGGTGTTGAAGTCTTACGCAGAAAACGACAGCCGCGTAAAACTCATAGACCTGTCGCGGAATTTCGGCAAAGAAGCAGCATTAACGGCAGCCCTTGATTATTCCTGCGGTGATGCAGTTATCCCAATCGATGCGGATTTGCAGGATCCTCCTGAATTAATTTCCGAAATGATTCAGAAATGGCATGAAGGCTATGATGTAGTACTTGCAAGACGAGCTGACAGATCTTCTGATTCAATGCTCAAGAGGACGACAGCCAAGATGTTCTATAAGCTGCATAACTCAATATCATCGCCTGCACTTCCTGAAAACGTAGGGGATTTCAGGCTAATGGACCGCAAAGTTGTCGACGCTCTGGGAACCCTGAAGGAGTCTCACAGATTCATGAAAGGATTATTTGCTTGGGCTGGTTTCAAGACGTTCACCCTTGATTACACCCGCGAGAAGAGGGCTGCAGGTTCGACGAAGTTCAACGGCTGGAGGCTCTGGAAGCTGGCTGTTGAGGGCATTACTTCATTCAGCACGGCCCCTTTAACGGTATGGCTTTATATTGGTTTCGCGATTTCAGCGGCTGCTTTTCTTTACGGATTATATATATTTCTCAGGACTTGCATTTACGGTATTGATGTCCCGGGTTATGCTTCTCTTGTGTGCCTGATTTTGCTTTTCGGCGGACTTCAGCTTTCAGGCATAGGAATTCTCGGTGAGTACATCGG
>JAFSQO010000321.1 GCA_017446645.1 Synergistaceae bacterium
CCGCAGGCACTGTAACGCTTAGAGACTGAGTCGACCATTATGACCCTGTCCTGGGCATCTTTGTTTGAGCCGAAGCTCACGAACTCTCCGGCATTGTAGGTAAACTCACGATAGACTTCATCGGCAATTATGAAGATGTCATGCTTCTTTGCGATTCTGCAGACCATTTCGACTTCTTCAGGTCTGTATAAGACTCCTGTAGGGTTGCAGGGGTGAGACATCCAGATTGCCCGAGTCTTTGAGGTAATTAGACCCTCTATTACGTGTTCGGGCGGAAGGTGGAAGCCGTTCTCCGCAGTCGTAGGAATTGGCCTTAACTTGGCAAGGGCAGTGTTCGCAAAAGTGTTATAGTTCGCGTAAAATGGTTCAGGGACTAATATCTCATCGCCGGGATCGCAAAGAATCATCACGATAAACGATAATGCCTCACTGCCTCCGCAAGTTACGTAAATGTCTTCTCGGTTGTAGGGAACTCCCATAGCCTGATAATAACCGCTCATGGCATCGCGAAGTTCCGGAATTCCCTGAGATACTGCATATGCTACTGTCTGAGGGTGAAAATTTCTTAACGCCTCGAAATACTCATCAGGTGTCTTGATGTCGGGCTGTCCGATATTAAGGTGATAAACTTTTTTACCCTGAGCCTTCACTGCATCAGCGTAAGGGATTAATCTCCTGATTGGCGAGATTTTAAGGGCCTGTATTCTGTCTGAAAAATGCATATAACTCACTCCTTATTTTGCTTTGCCCTGGTTGGCTACTGCTGCCTGAGCCTTGGCAATTGCTTCTGCGTCTCCCAAATACCTGTGAGAGACTGGTTTCATGTTCTCATCAAGCTCATAGAGTAACGGTACTCCTGTCGGAATGTTAAGCTCCAGAATGTCTTTCTCTGATACGTTATCGAGATATTTCACTAACGCCCTTAATGAATTTCCGTGAGCAGCGATGATTATCTTCTTGCCTGACTTGATTGCAGGTACAATCGTGTCATTCCAGAACGGGACAACTCTTGCTACAGTGTCAGCCAGGCACTCAGTTAGCGGCAGCTCTGACTCGTTAAGTCCTGCATAACGCGGGTCATGACCTGGATAACGCTCGTCAGTCTTTTCAAGGACAGGTGGCGGGACATCGTAGCTTCGCCGCCAGATTTTCACCTGGGCATCACCGAATTTTGCTGCTGTGTCGGCCTTGTTGAGTCCCTGCAGTGCTCCGTAATGACGCTCGTTTAACTTCCAGGAGTGCTGGATAGGTATCCACATAAGGTCCATTTCTTCGAGGACGAGCCAGAGAGTCTTGATTGCCCTCTTCAAGACAGAAGTAAATGCGTAGTCGAACTTGTAGCCCTCTGCCTTGAGTAATCTACCTGCTGAACGTGCCTCTTCAATGCCTCTTTCTGAAAGGGGTACGTCAGTCCAGCCGGTGAACCTGTTTTCTTTGTTCCATGCGCTTTCGCCGTGTCTGATTAAAACGATTTCGTACATGTTAGTAAATTTTCCTCCTTTAGCTTTAGCTTTATTTACATGCAAAATTTTTGTAAAGATTATCAGAAAGTTTTATTTTGTGCAAAAATTAAATTCAAGACTGTATAATTGCGATAATCATTAATAATATATATTCATTCAAAAAGGAGAACGAAAACTTTTATGGCTTCACAAAACATTCTAGGCTACATAGTCATTGACGGCACTGAAGGACAAATGCGGGGTGCTGCCCTGGCTTCTGACATGAGGGGAATACCTGTTGACTTCAGGTACACTGATCCGGTAAGGCCGACAAGATTAGAGCGGATACTGTACGGTTCTTCACTCGATACTTATCTCAAAGAGGAGTTAATGCTTGAGAGTCTCCTTGAGGCAATCGAAGTTGACCCTCAAATATGGCTCTGCAATGATGCTGATTTACTCGAACCCCTGAAGCTCACGGGCAAAGTCAAGGCAGTCATGCTCTCGGAGTCCCCTCACGTCCCATTAGAGGCAAAGGGGCAGCTTGAGACGACTTCAGAACCTGGGGTATTTATCCTTCAGGCAGCAGAAAAAGGAGCACCTGTCATGATAGAGTTTCCGGACGGAACAAGACCCGACGAAGTTCAGCAGGCAGCCCAGCTCTTGACAGAAGCAGAGAAGACTATGGACATCCTTGAGCCATTTGCGAGAATTCAGAAGGCTTTAGCGTCCCTGTCATCAGGAGGA
>JAFSQO010000322.1 GCA_017446645.1 Synergistaceae bacterium
GAGTAAAAATTATATGGCGGACGTTCGCCCTGTTTCCTCATTTTCCTTGAGTATTTCTCATAGAGATTAGCAGCAGCCTTGCTCTTGCCTCCCATCTTGAGCCTTACCCCTGTTTGAGGCAGCCAGCCAGTTTTGCCGTCAATCGTGACTTTGTACCAGAGATTATTATCATCATCACGCACTGCACTGGGGACCTTTATCCACTTTTCGGGATTCTCGACTTCAGTGTATCGTGAATCGAAACTTGCCTTCCTGTAGAGCCTTAAGTCTGACTCGAAAGAATACGCCCATTGACCTTTACCAGACGGCACACGAGGCGCAGGATCAGCAAATGCAATTGAAGCAGCGAGAACTGCAAGCATTAACGACAACATAAATTTTCTCATTTAAGAATTCACTCCTTCATGAAAATTAATTACTGTAACTTGAATTATATCAGCTTGAGTGAAATTATGGCTCAATTCCGGCAAGAATAACAGGCACAGAAGGATTTGAGCGGCCCTCGCGTACGATATTGGCCAGTTCATTTTCGTACCATGAGACTCCGGTAGACATCATGGACATCATCGTATGGGTAGGAATAACTTCAACACCTACATCGATATCACCGCGCTCGTAAAAGAAAGTGTGCTTAACGTGCAAATCATACTGCACAGAAAAATATTTACCGAACTGAATTTCAACGGCTGCCTTGTCCTTCACAAAATCAACTTGGTTATATGTCCGATAAGCAGTGAAACCTCGCTGTGAAATTATTTGTCTCTGTTTTTCTTTGTCCCTAATGTGAACTATTTCTCGCGTTGTCTCTAAATCTTCATTGACAAAATAATCGATTCTGGCCTCGTTCCAGCCAAAGCTCATGAATTCCGATTTGAACAACTTATTCAGCTTTGAAGGCGACAATAGAATTTTTCCTATCATCGTTTTTTCACGGCTGACCTTCTCGAATGCAAGTGAGGCATCTACGTTACTTATAGCCTGCTGAATTTCCCGCCATAAATCAGGCTTTCGGACTAACATGAACTCAAGGCCGTTCAAATGGCTGTATATCTGCGCTATTCTCATTGCTGCCACTCTTCGGGGACTTTAGCAACTTTGTCATTCACTGACGGAGTCCAGATTTCCCTGTATATTGGCCTCGTGACCAGCGAACCTTCCTGAAGCCTCGCTATTCTCTCAAGACCTGAGTCAACAAAAATTTTCTCGCGCTCACTGCCAAAAGCCCTTCTGTTATTCTTTAACGCAGCAATCAGGGTTGACCCTACACCTGCGAAAGGATCCAGCACCAAGTCTCCCGGATTAGTCAGGGCAAGAACGCACCTCTCAACTAATTCAACGGGATATTGACAGGGGTGATTCATTTTTTCAGGGTGATTATTTTTCACGTTCGGAATTTCCCATATTAATGCGTCCCAGTCATCATAGAGCCTTGATAATGTCATCTCCCATATGTCGCTGGGGTTTTTGCCTTTAGGGTTTCCGCTAAGTTCTCCCTTTTTTGAGCCTTTATAGTATTTCTTGCCGGGATATTTCGAGGGCACTCGGACATCATCGAGATTAAAGACGTAATTATCTGACTTGGTGAACCATAAAATGCTCTCATAACGTCCGCTGAATCTTTTCGAGCAGTGCAAGCCGTGTTCAAAGTGCCAGATGATCCGGTTCCGGAGCTTCAGGCCGAGTAACTTGAATAACGGGTAAAAATATATATCCAGCGGGTAAACTTCGGAGTTGTCTACAAAATTGCCGACCTGCCAGCAAATACTCCCGTCAGGTGCAAGAACTCTCACAAGCTCTGAAATTAAAGGCTCAAAGTTTGCTATGTACTCGTTAATGCCCACTCTGGTCTCGTAGGACTTGCCGATGTTATAAGGCGGTGAGGTCATTATTAACCCTGCTGATTCTGAAGCAAGACTTTTGCAGAACTCAAGGGCATCAACGCACTCATATCTGTATTCCGGCAAATCCTGAAGACCCATGAAGAGCTGGCTCATACGTCCAAGCAGCTCCCGCCTATAAATTCACGTATCACTGAATTATTCGGTATCCCGTCATTGTTCAATGCAGGCACAAATCTCAATATATTCAGCAATCTCAACGCCTCACTGAACACGCTGGAATTCTCATCAACTGTATGCAGCAAAGGCTCAACATACGGCTTCAGAACACCAAGCTCATAAGGCAGGGCAGAGTTAAATATAGCATCGGCTCGGCTCCTGTACGGGAATATGTATTTCTTGGCTCCACGGATGACTTTAGGGTAGACCTCAAGGGTAACCTGTGCGGATTTCCCTCTGGTCCTGTAATCGCGGATTATTCGCCTCAATAATCTATTATCGCTCGTGCTCGTCCTGTTGTGAGGGTCTATGCAGATTCCAGTCAACGGCGACACAAACACACCATAGCGCGAAGTTTCCGGTAACATGTCCAGTATATGATCATTAAGGCCGTGAATTCCTTCCATGATCAGGACATCAGAAGGTTTGAGCTTTATCACTTTGCCGGGTTCTTTCTTGCCGGTGATAAAATTATAGACGGGAGTAATCACTTCTTCACCTGCAAGAATCCGGGTCAGATTATCCTCAAGAAGTTCCAGATCCAGTGCATCCAATCTCTCATAATCATACTCGCCAGTCTCATCACGGGGAGAGTCCTCGCGCTCCTTGAAGTAATTATCAAGCGGCAATGTAACCGGAGTCTTTCCGCAGACCATTAACTGCACCTTAAGCCTTTCTGAGAACGTAGTTTTGCCTGAACCTGAAGGTCCTGCAATCGTTACGACCTTGACGGGGCGTGAAGCAATGTCTTCTGCTATGTTGCCCAATCTCTGAGAGTGAAATGCTTCGGCTATCAGCACAAGCTCCTGAATCCTGCCTTCTGTAACTCTATGATGCAATTTGTTCAGATAGTTCAAGTCAAGAACCTGCAGCCAATGGGCATAATCAAAGAAGACTTTACCCATTGAAGGCTCAATCTTTAACTGCGGTATCTCATCCGGTGACGCAACTGTAGGGGTACGCAGCAACATTCCCTGCTCATAGAGGACTATATCGAAACTGCGCAGCATTCCCGTTGAAGGCGCAAGGGTTCCTCCGCAAAAATAGCCGTAACGTTCTCCGCACCGGTAGACTTCGACAGGGTCAAGATTGGCACGGACGAATAACTCTGAAATCTCGCTTTCTCCCTGCCTCTGAAAGACCCGTCTGGCCTTGTCAATCGTCAATACTTCGCGGATTATGGGGGTGTCACGGCGGATTATCTCGCTCATCTCTGCCTTAATCTTGTCTATATCGCCCGGAGTCACTGGTCCGTCCTCGAATTCCCAGTAATGACTGTCTGCTATTGAGTGCCGTAAAATTGCCTTTTTCCCTAGGACTCTCGCACACGCAATTACCAGTATGAAGCCCAGAGATCTCTGGTAAATCCTCACACCTGTAGGCGAATTCGTCATTATGAACTCAACCGTAGCGTCTTCATCTATTACCCATTCAAGCGGTCTTGTGTAATTATTTACGAACCATGCTATGACCCGACGCTGGGGCATACCGTGACGGGCTATCATCTCTTCGAGGACATCATGACCTGTCACAGGTACACCGCCTGCTATGTAAGTCGCTATATATTGATCGCGTTTGACTGCTGCCGTTAATACGCAAACTGTGAACGCCATTGATTTACACCTTCTTTATTTTATTTCGTGTAATTATAGCGTAACTTGCTTTACTTACCCGAAAAGTTTCAGCGCAGATTTAGCAGCATTCTTGATTACTTCAGCACCCTTCTTGATTGCCTCGACAGTTTTATTCACAATAGCGGGTCTCTCTTTCTGCAAATGACTCATAGCCTCTTCGCCGAGTTTCGCACCTGCTGAGTACAGCACTTCAGGCGTGATTACTGCAAAAACAGACGCAACCCCTGCACCTGTAACAGAGCCTAGCATGGTAACACAGACGCTGTAAACCAGTGAGGCAGCTGCGCGAGTTCCCAGTGCTGCAACGAGAAAGCCGATTACATTGCTGACTGCGAGACGTTCCAGCAGATTAACGCCTTCTTTGACAGCCAGTTTTGTGAAGCCCCCTGCAATTCGTGCCTTCTCTGTCACAGTCTGGGCAATTGATGCGCATTGAGACGGTTTACACTCTTCCGGGAGCCTGATTATCTCACGTTCTGCTGCTGTGTAACCTGCTCCTGCAACTGCTGCTTTAAGGCCAAGACTATCACCGCTCGATAACTCATCTTTGATAACTTCCTGAATGAGTGAACTTTCTGTATTCATCGAATGCTCTGACTCAAGAATTAAGTCGTCCGTTATTATCTGAGTCATCAGTGAATTATGACCGATCTCCTTTGCGATGTCCTCAAGCCTTGACAGTGCTTTAATTTCAGTTTTTTGCCCGGTAGAGCCTGTGATTGCCCCTGCAAGTTCCGAGTGAGTTGTCGAGACCACCGAGCCTAAATTCTGCACGAGTTCTGATTTATCGCGTTCATTGAGAGCCAGTTTCTTTATTTCGTCAGCGAACCATTTTTCTTTGCTCTTGCCCTGATTGAGTGCCTCTTGAAGGGATTTCGCTTTATCCTGCTGAGTGCTAAGGGTCGTCAATATGATTTCAGCAGCTGCGTTTATCTCGCCTTGAGTCTTATCGGGTAAATACTTTGCAAGTTCACCGGCAAGCCATGATGTAACTTGCATTTTGCTTCTGTTAATCGCGTAACTTTCAAGATACTCTGCAAGAAGTGTTTTAAGGGCGCGTTCGTTTTCCTGTGCGTTCATTTGGTTGCCTCAGTTCTATACTGAAAAAATAAATCCTGTAGAGCAATGCCACCTTTAACGTTGATTTTAACATTAAGGCCATTGAACCTAATGTTGCCGGCGTTTGCATTTGTAATGGATATACTACTATTACTGGTCCCTACAATTTGACTAACAAATACAACGTTTCCGCAATTGCCTTCATTAATAATTTGACACATGCTCCTTGTGATGATGTTCCATTTACTAAGATTAGTCCCCTTAGGAATAACAACATGGAATGTATTATTTTTTAATGGTATAACACTAATTCCTTTTCTCTTAGCAACATTTTTCGTTAAGGTCAGCTCTTCTTCTTTCACATGCTCAGACTTCCTGCTGCCCTTGCAAAAATCCTGAATTTTCCCTGAAGGTCTATGAGTTATGTGAATGCTCTCTGACTCACTGCCCTTGCTCCCTGACTCTGACTCAGGCATTGACGCTTTATGTTCACGGCTGGCGAGTTTCATGTCCAAGTTCTTGACGCTCTCTTTAATCCTCGCAATCTTGTCTTTCAGGGTTACAGAGATTGATTTCGTATCACTGATAATCGCCAATA
>JAFSQO010000323.1 GCA_017446645.1 Synergistaceae bacterium
ACTGTCTTCTTGCCTTCAACTGGGAGCTTGTGGAACATCTCGGCAGCCACTGACACAGCACCGGCACCTTCAGCAATTAATTTCTGGTTCTCGATAAGTGCCAGGATAGCAGCAGCAATCTCGTCTTCTGAAACGCATACAATATCGTCAACGTATTGCGAGATAATCCCGAAAGTGTTTTCACCCGGATTTTTCACTGCGATACCGTCCGCAAATGTTGACACGCTTGATAACACTTCACGCTGGTGAGCCTTGAACGAGTTATACATGCTTGGTGCGCCTGATGCCTGAACACCGTAGACCTTGACGCTTGGTTTCAGGGACTTTATTGCAAAAGCGACCCCTGAGATTAACCCGCCCCCTCCGACTGGGACTATTACAGCTTCAACGTTTTCGAGCTGGTCAAGTATCTCAAGCCCAATCGTAGCCTGTCCTGCGATTACGTAATCGTCATCATAAGGGTGAATGAAAGTAGCCCCTGTCTCCTGAACTAGCTGGACTGCCCTGTCGTGAGCGTCATCATATGCTCCTGTAACGAGTTCAACGTTTGCACCAAGTCTTTTAGTGCTTTCGACCTTCATGACCGGTGCGCTGTCCGGCATACATATAGTTGCTTCTATGCCCTTCCGTGAGGCTGCCATTGCAACACCTTGGGCATGATTACCTGCTGAACATGCTATAATTCCCCGTGATTTTTCGTCATCTGAGAGCTGGGATATTTTATAGTATGCTCCTCTGAGTTTGAAGCTGCCTGTTACTTGCAGATTTTCTGTTTTGAGATATAACTCGCAGTTATCGCTGAGTTTCGTTGCAGCAATTAAATCCGTTTTTCGTGCGCATTCCCGTAAAATATACGCAGCGTGATAAACTTTATCAAGTGTAAGCAAATTGCATAAACCTTCTCTCTAAAAATTTAAAAATTTCGCAAATATTATATAATCTATCAGGGAGGAGTATGCAAATTTGATTAAGGCATTAAGAGATTATCAGGTAAAGGCAATCAAGGAGACCTACAAATGGCTTGCTTCACACGACGGCAACCCCTGTATAGTAGCTCCGACAGGTTCAGGCAAGGCATACATAATCGCAGGATTTTGTGAGGATATTTTACACCGCTCACCTGAACGCAAAATTCTTGTATTGTCGCACGTTAAGGAATTACTCGCCCAAGATTCAGAGAAAATTCTGCTAGCATGGCCCGATGCCCCAGTAGGAATTTACAGCGCAGGACTGGGTTCAAAACAGACTGACGTGATTACGGTTGCAGGCATTCAATCAATCTGGAAAAAAGGCTCAGAGCTGGGAAATATAGATTTAATCATAGTTGACGAGGCTCACACTATCCAGAACGAAGATTCAGGAATGTATCGCACACTAATCTCTGACTTGAAGGCAGTTAATCCAAAATTGCGAATTATAGGACTTACTGCAACACCATACAGGCTTGGTCAGGGTTTATTGACAGAAGGCGATGAGGCAATCTTTGACGCACTAATCGAACCCGTAACTATTCAGGAGCTTGTGAAACGCGGTTTTCTTGCCAAACTCGTATCGACATTCACGGACTTCAAGATGAACACTGACGGCATTAAACGAGTTCAGGGCGATTACGAAAAGCGGGAACTCGAAGCACGTGTCAATAGCGATAACATCAATGCTCAAGTCGTCAGCGAGACCATAAAGCGTGCAGGAGACAGAACTGCATGGCTGATATTCTGCGTATCGATTTCACATGCTGAGGCAATGCGCGATGAATTCAGGCTTCACGGGATAACCTGCGAGGCCATAACCAGCAAGACTTCAGGTGAAGAACGCGACAGGATATTTACTGACTTCAAATCCGGCAAAATCAGAGCTGTAACTAATGTCGGAGTTGCTACAACCGGTTTTGACTATCCGGACATTGACGTTATAGTGATGGCTAGACCTACACTTTCACCGGGACTTTATGCCCAGATGAGCGGACGGGGAATGCGTCTCAAATCGCCCGGACATCATCAGGACTGCATAGTGCTTGACTTTGCCGGAAATATAGCGCGCCACGGTGCAGTAACGAAAATTATCCCGCCTCGAAGGACTATAGCCAAGAATACAAAGATAACCAGTGAGAATATCGGCGAGATGTTCAAGTTATGCCCAAAGTGCAATAAGGCAGTGTTAAAGCGTGCCAGAATTTGTCCTAATTGCAATTATTTATTTGGTGAGAAAGCATTAACTGAGTTAAACACTACTCAGGAGATTATGCAGCTTGAGAGCGAACCCGAAAGCGAGAACAAGAACGAGAATATTACCCGAATGAAGGTCAAAAGCTGGTTTTGGAGGGCATCATTCACGAAGAACGAACACGCACCATTTTTGCGGGTTGATTTCTATGAAGAGGATCTGATGAAAGGCCCCAAACAGTTATTCTTGTATTTAACGTCGGGACCTGAATCATCGCGAAATAAGGCATATCGTAATCTCAAGTCTTTATTGCAGGGTGTAAGGGTTCCCTTGCCTTCAGAGCTGAATAATATCCAGTTAATGAACGCCCTTGCAAAGACAATCACTGAAAATTACGCGCCTCCCTCATGGATAGAGTATAAACAGTCCGGTAAATATATCGCAATAACTAGTTGGGGCTGGGATGATTAATTGAACTTGTAACTGATGAATGCCCTGTTAAGCTCACCGGCCTTGATTACAGCGTTGGGGAATTCCGGCTCATTGACAGCATTGGGGAACTGCTGGCACTCTAACGCAAAACCCTCGTGGTTGTTGTAGCAAGCTCCCTTCTTGCCCGTTGTATGCCCGATAGAGTTTCCTGTGTAGAACTGCACTGCAGGCATGTCTGAATTAACCGTGAGGGTAATACCGGTAACGTCTCCGGTTACGATTGCAGCCGGTCTATCATGATTTGCGACTTCAAAACAGTGGTCATAGCCTCCCCTTGAGCAAATTATTTCAGGAGAATATGATAATATCCCGTCAAGAATGCGCTTGGGTTTCCTGAAGTCAAACGGTGTGCCTTCAACGCTTACGACAGGAGCAAGTGCAAGTAACCCTTCATCGGCCCTGCAATAGTTTTGCGAGTTTATGAAGACCTCGTGATTGAGAATGCTGCCCTGACCATGTCCATTAAGGTTAAAGTAGTTATGATTAGTGATGTTAGCCGGTGTGTCTTTGTCGCATATGTACTCGTACTGCATGAGTAACTCTCCGTCAATGAAAGATGCTTTTTCAGTGAGAGTGAAATTGCCGGGGAAGCCTTCATCAAGGTCCGGACTTTCGAGCCTGAAGACAACATAGTCATCATGCTGTTCTGACGTGAAT
This sequence comes from Synergistaceae bacterium, assembly GCA_017446645.1. GTDB lineage: Bacteria > Synergistota > Synergistia > Synergistales > Aminobacteriaceae > JAFUXM01. The sequence continues at coordinate 3,313 of JAFSQO010000323.1, forward strand.
AAATGCTTGCCGAAGCCCCTTAAGCCCCCGTGCAGTGTATTATTGCCGTTATTGCGTGCCAGATGATAAGTTACACCGTTCAGGGTGAACATGCCCTTAGCGATTCTATTTGCGTAACGTCCTACGATTGCACCGAAATTTCTCGTGTCGTTCAGATACTCGTTCAGTGTGTCATAGCCCAGTGTTACGTCATGGAGTCTGCCGTCTTGAGCAAGAATATTCGTCTCAAGAATTGCACAGGCATACTCGCTGATAACTACGCTTTGTCCTGATTTGTCAGTGAAAGTGTAGTTATAGACCTTACGGCCGTCCGGTGTTGTACCGAATAGAGATTTTGCTATCATGAAAAAAATCGCTCCTTTATTGCGTAATTTGTGATTTGAAATTTCTCGCCTATAAGTGTAACATTATGTCAATTCACTTCAAATTATCAACAAAAATTTTTTATTTATACGGAGGGAATATCTTAAATCATGAAAAAAGTATTTTTTCTCGTTGTAGCTCTCGTTATGCTGGTATGCGTATCTTCAGCCAGTGCGGACATAGTAATCGCCTTCTCCCAGATAGGCCAGGAGTCAGACTGGAGAACAGCCAACACTGACGATTTAAAGTCGGCAATCGAGAATCACCCCGGCTGGAAATTAGTTTACGATGACGGCCAGCAGAAGCAGGAGAACCAGATTAAAGCACTCCGCAACTTTATTACTCAGAACGTGAATTATATTTTATTCACCGGCGTTGTCTCAACAGGCTGGGACGAGGTCCTGAAAGAAGTAAACGAGGCCGAAATCCCGTTATTGCTCGTTGACAGGATCCCCGACTGTGCAGACAAAATTGACTACGTTGCAGCATTCGGAGGCGATTTTGTAGAAGAAGGCCGCCGTCAGGTAGCATGGGCAGGCGAATACCTCAAGAAGCTCGGAAAGGGCGATGAGGACGTTAATGTCGTCATCATGGAAGGCACAACAGGCGCAAGTGCTCAGACCGGCAGAACTGAAGGCAACCTGAAAGCCCTGAAAGACTACCCGCACTTAAAGCTCGTAGGCCAGCAGTCCGGCAATTTCACCAGAGCAGAAGGTCAGGCAGTCATGGAAAGCTGGCTCAAGTCAATCCCTAAAATCGACGTATTAATCGCCCAGAACGATGACATGGCACTCGGCGCAATCGATGCAATCAAGGCAGCAGGCAAGGTCCCCGGCAAAGATATTATTATCGTAGGCTGTGACAGTGTAAAAGCAGCATTTGACGCAATCGTAGCAGGCGAAATGAACTGCACAGTCGAATGCACACCGCTTTATGCAGAGTTCGTTGTCCCGACTATTGAGGCCCTTGAGAGAGGCGAGAAGTTTGACAAGACCGTCATTCACCCCGAAGAAGGCGTTTTCGATATGGACGGCGGAATCGATTTAGGCTCCGTGAAGTCAATCAAGGCAGCTGACGTTATCGCAACTCGTCGCTATTAATCTAACCTCTCCCCTAACTGCTGTATAGAACCCCTTCCCGGCCTTCCCCTTAACAGGAGACGGAGCAAGAGACAAGCAGCAAGTCCCTCCTGTCAAGGGGGGATTTAGGGGGGTCTTTTTTTTTGTGAAAGGAGGAGTAATTTTGCAGGATAATATACTCGAAATGACCGGAATTACTATGCAGTTTCCAGGCGTAAAAGCTCTCGATAACGTAGACTTCTCGTTAAGGGCAGGTGAAATTCACTCACTGTTAGGCGAAAACGGTGCAGGCAAGTCAACCCTCATAAAGTGCCTCACAGGTGTAAATCACATGGATTCAGGCAAAATCTTACTGGACGGCAGAGAGATAAAACCCTCAAGTCCCCGTGAAGCAATCGAGCAGGGAATTTCTACAGTGTTTCAGGAAGTCAATTTATGCCCAAATCTCAGTGTTGCAGAAAATATCTTCGTAGGCCGTCAGCCCATGAAGCATGGCCAAATCAACTGGAGCGAGATTAACTCAAGAGCCAGTGAATTAATGAGCCGTTTTCACCTCGATATTGACGTAACAAGGCCGTTATCGTATTATTCTACAGCAATACAGCAGATGACCTCGATAGCCCGTGCAGTTGATATTAAGGCGAAGATCTTAATACTCGATGAACCCACAAGCTCACTTGACGAGAACGAAGTGCAATTATTATTTAACGTAATGCGTGATTTAAAAGGTGAAGGCATAGGCATAATCTTTATAACTCACTTTCTTGACCAGATTTACGCAGTTTCTGACAGAATGACGATATTGCGAAATGGCCATCTTGTAGGCACCTATGGCATAAACGAGTTAAGCAAGGTCGAACTAGTCACCAAAATGGTCGGTAAAGACATGGACGTGATATTTAACCTGAAACGTTCTGACGTAAAACCAGATGCTGACTACATGCTCAAGGCCGAACACATAGGAGACGCTTCACACATCAATGATATATCTATAACTCTCAAGAAGGGCGAACTGATTGGCTTTGCAGGCTTATTAGGCAGCGGCAGAACTGAGACCGCAGAAATGCTTTTCGGGGCAAGCAAGACAGTGAAAGGCGAAATATATCTGGACGGCCAAAAACTCACTCTGACACAGCCGTTTGACGCGATAAAGGCTAATATAGCGTTTTGCCCGGAAGACAGAAAGCGTGACGGTATAATCGGCGATTTATCTATCCGTGAGAATATAATGCTCGCAGTCCAGTCACGAAGGGGCTTCATGAAACCCATGACAAAGCAGGAGCAGACTGAACTCGCTGACAAATACATAAAGCTACTGGGAATTGCAACACCTGACTGTGAGAAAAAAGCCGGCGAATTATCCGGAGGCAACCAGCAAAAAGTCATTCTGGCCCGTTGGATGGCTGCCCAGCCGAAAGTCCTGATACTTGACGAACCAACAAGAGGCATAGACATAGGGGCAAAGGCAGAGATTCAAAGGTTAATGCTCGAAATGTGCGGCGAAGGGGTGAGCGTAATCTTCATCAGTTCAGAACTTGACGAGATAATACGCTGCTCAAACAGGATAATTATCATGAGAGACCGTGAGAAAGTTGCAGAAATCGACGGCTCATCTTGCACTCAACAGGATATTTTGAAGATAATCGCGGAAGGAGCTGCATAATATGCATAATAATAAAAATTTTGCGTTATCCGGATTAATGCAGTCAAAAGTTACCTGGGCAGTCATTGCAGAGTTATTAATCTTGCTTGTGTGCTTTATCATTCGTCCTGACTTTTTCTCGATAAGCTATCAGCCTTCAACTGGAATGCTTTACGGGAGTTTAATCGACATAGTAAATCGATCAGCAGAGATTACGATTATATCAATGGGTATGACTCTCGTTATCGCCCTTGGAGGTACGGATCTCTCAGTCGGTGCACTAGTTGCGGTCGCCGGAGCAATCGCGTTAAAGTTCCTGCGCTGGGACGTTCTGACATACACTACACCAGGTGATTATAGCGTTTACCCGTATGTGCTTGTCCTGACTGTGCCTTTGATAGTCTGTGCCTTAATGGGATTATTTAATGGCTTTCTTGTAGCAAAAGGAGGAATTCAGCCAATAATAGCAACGTTAATCTTAATGGTCTGCGGTCGCGGAGTTGCCCAGATTTTGACAGACGGCAAGCAGTTCACTACAGGTTATTCGCCATTTAGAGTTATTGGACAGGGGAGTTTTCTTTATCTGCCTATGCCCATAATTATCACGATTATAGTTGTCGTTGCCGTAGCACTTTTCACTCGTAAAACAGCTTTCGGAGCCTTCGTTGAGTCAGTCGGTGTAAATCCCAGTGCAAGCAGGTTATCAGGAATTAAGGCTCACACTGTTATATTAATCGTCTTCATGATAACAGGTTTATTATCAGGTATTGCAGGTTTGATTTACTCAAGCCGTATAATGTCAAATGACTCTAACAATGCTGGCCTGAATTTCGAGATGGACGCGATTCTTGCAGTCGTA
>JAFSQO010000324.1 GCA_017446645.1 Synergistaceae bacterium
GCCTACAACGAAATATTGTCCCTGCTGCGGAAGGCTCAAGAAGGATATTACGTTAGCTGACCGAGTGTATCAATGTGAATGCGGTTATCAAGAAGACCGTGATATACATGCTGCCCGTAACATGATATTGTTGTCTAAGCAAAATACCTGTGGGACGCAGGGAATTAACGCCTTTGGAGAGGACGTAAGACGACTTCAGCCAATAAGAGTGGAGCGCAGCCTCGTTGAATTAGGAAGCCCTCACTTCTATAAGTGAGGGTAGTTCACTTGCATATTATTGCTGGAATTTGCGCAAACTCTGCTAAAATATTGTGAAAATTTTAAAAGCAACAAAGGAGTAAAAACTTTTATGGCACGAGTCTATTATGAGAAAGACTGCGACTTAGGGAAATTAACAGGCAAGAAGATTGCCATCATCGGCTACGGTTCACAGGGTCATGCCCACGCAATGAATTTACGTGACTCCGGCTGTGATGTCATCGTAGGACTCTACAAGGGCGGAAAGTCCTGGCCAATCGCTGAAAAAGACGGCTTCACTGTTATGACAGTCAGCGAGGCAACAAAAGCTGCCGACATCATCATGATTTTAATCAATGACGAGAAACAGGCCGACATGTACAAGTCCGAAATGCTCCCTTATTTGACCGAAGGCAAGACTATTGCATTTGCTCACGGATTCAACATTCGCTACAAGCAAATAGTTGCTCCCAAAGGTGTTGACGTATTCATGGCTGCTCCCAAAGGTCCCGGCCACACAGTCAGAAGCCAGTACGTAGCAGGTAAGGGCGTTCCTTGTCTTGTCGCTGTCGAGCAGGACGCTTCAGGGAAATGTCTTGACACTGCACTTGCCTACATAGCAGGCATCGGCGGAGCAAGAGCAGGCGTTCTTGAGACAACAATGCAACAGGAAACTGAGACAGATTTGTTCGGTGAGCAGACTGTTCTTTGCGGTGGAGTCGTTGACTTAATGCAGTGCGGCTTTGAAGTGCTTTGCGAGGCTGGTTATGACCCCGTCAACGCTTACTTCGAGTGCATTCACGAAATGAAGTTAATCATCGACTTAGTGAACAGGGGCGGAGTTGCAGCAATGAACTACTCAATCTCTGACACTGCTGAGTTCGGCGAGTACGTCTCAGGGCCGAGAGTCTTACCTCATGAGGAGATAAAGGCCAATATGCGCAAAGTATTGCAAGATATTCAGGACGGTACTTTTGCAGGACGCTGGATAGCTGAGAACAAGAACGGACGCACATTCTTTAACTCAAGGCGCGACCAGTTAGCCAAGCACCCTATGGAAGTAATAGGCAAACAGTTACGTGAACAGATGCTCTGGACAGGGGACAAGGAAGGCGGAAACCTTGACGACGTATCGAAGTAATAACATCAAAGCTGGAGTCGACAGGACACCGAACGTGAGTCTTCTTTATGCCCTGGGACTCACGAAAGAAGAAATCTCTCGGCCAATAATCGGAGTCGTTAATTCCTTCAGCGAAATAGTCCCCGGTCACATGCACCTGAATACGATTACTCAGGCAGTGAAGGACGGGATCAGAGCAGCAGGCGGAACTCCGATAGAATTCCCGGCTATTGCTGTCTGTGACGGAATTGCTATGGGACACATAGGCATGAAGTACTCGCTTGTGTCTCGTGACCTGATTGCAGACTCTACTGAAGCAATGGCAATGGCTCATCAGTTCGACGGGCTTGTCATGGTTCCCAATTGCGACAAGAACGTACCCGGCTTATTGATGGCAGCAGCACGGCTCAATATTCCCGCGATATTCTGCGCTGGAGGCCCAATGCTTGCAGGTCATCTCAAGGACGGACGAAGGACTTGCTTGAGTCACATGTTCGAGGCTGTAGGAGCTTATCACGCTGGCAAACTCGATGAAGCAGGAGTCGATGATTACACCGAGAACGCTTGCCCTTCATGCGGCTCATGTTCGGGAATGTACACGGCTAACTCGATGAACTGTCTCACAGAAGCAATCGGTATGGCTTTACGGGGCAACGGAACTATACCTGCTCCTTACTCTGCAAGAATCAGGCTCGCGAAATTAACGGGCATGAAGATAATGGAACTTGTCGAGAAAAATATCAGGCCAAGAGATATTATGACTCAAGCGGCATTTGACAACGCAGAAGCTGTAGATATGGCTTTGGGCTGCTCAACGAATACAATGCTGCATTTACCAGCAATTGCTCACGAAGCAGGAGTCACGATTAACTTGTCTCACGCTAACGAGATCAGCGAGAGAACCCCGAACCTTTGTCACTTAGCTCCGGCTGGCGATACCTTCATGGAAGACCTTGACAGAGCAGGTGGAGTCTACGCAGTTATGAATGAGTTAGCGAAGAAGAATTTAATCAACACCTCACTAATCACTGCAACAGGTAAGACAGTCGCAGAAAATATTGCAGGCGTTCACAATCTTGACGAGAACATAATCAGGCCAATCGAGAAGCCTTACTCTCAGACCGGAGGAATTGCAGTTTTGAGGGGAAATCTTGCCCCTGACGGCTGTGTTGTGAAGCGTTCAGCAGTAGCTCAAGAGATGATGAAGCACGAGGGCAGGGCACGGGTCTTTGACTCAGAGGACGATGCAATCAAGACGATTTACGCAGGAGGAATTAACCCCGGCGATGTTGTTGTAATTCGTTACGAAGGTCCAAAGGGAGGTCCCGGAATGCGCGAGATGTTGAACCCTACATCAGCGATTTGCGGAATGGGTTTAGACACAAGCGTTGCATTAATCACTGACGGGAGATTTTCCGGAGCTACCAGAGGCGCAAGTATCGGCCATGTTTCACCGGAAGCAGCTTCAGGAGGCAATATTGCTCTCGTTCATGAAGGA
>JAFSQO010000325.1 GCA_017446645.1 Synergistaceae bacterium
ACGGCGAGAAGACAAAGAAGGAGAAGATGCTGGCGTTCTTCAACTTCAGCAATGACGAGCAAGTTATTACGACAAGCGAAAACCTTGCCGGGATATTCAAGTACAGCAACATGATAACCGGCGAGAGCTTCAAGAGTCCTACAGGTAAGATTACTCTTGAGGGTTATGGGTTCTTGTGGCTGCTAGCTGAGTTATAAAAAATTTTCCCCCTGACAGAATTTATCGGGGGGATTTTATTTGCCCGCTAGATAATTTCTATTTCTCCGAAGTCTTCATGTTCTTCGTCTGACTCTGACTCTGACTCTGGTTTCGTGTTGTCTTCGTTTCCTTCAGGCTCGTCATCACTGTTCCCGATGCTCTCTTCAGAAGGCTCCAGAACGATTGTATCAGTTTCGGGGTCTTCTGGGAGGGGAAACCCTTCCTCCGGTTCTTCCGGTGACTCCTTTCCGTCTTCAGGTTCTGTAATTTCTTCTGTGATTTCTTCAGTGACTTCTTCAACAGGTGCTTCTGCAGGAGGTTCTGACTCCGGCTCTTCCTGAATCTCATCGAAGGTCATAGGCTCCGTCTCTTTTGATTCTGACTCTGATTCTGCTTCTGACTCTGATGCTGTCTCTGGATTTGCTTCTGGCTCTGATTTAAGCGGCTCAAGTTCAGCAAGTTCGCCTGACTCTGTGGGTTCTAAAGAATCAACAGGCTCGTCTAATTCACCAGACTCTTCAGGTTCGTCTGACCCGTCAACTAACTCGACGACTTCTGCAAGTGCTTCAGGAATCTCGGCCTCGAGTTCTATGGGCTGTTCATCAGGATTCGTCTCAAGCTCAGGAATATCGGGGAGTTCAAGCTCTTCTGATTCTTCTGACGGCTCTTCTTTGATCTCTTCAAATGCCAAAGTTTCAGGAGGCTCTTCGGGTTCCTCAACTACAAGCTCTACGACTTCAGGCTTCTCAGGTTCTACAGGTTCTGCTGCTGCAAGTTCTGCAAGTTCTACAGGTTCGTCAGGCAATGCACCGCTCTCTTCGCTTTCACTTTCACCTTCACCTTCGCTATCATCAGGAGCTTCCATCATCAAGGCAGATCTATCTGGTTCTTGTTCTGGCTCTGCTTCTGAGTTAAGATTTTCCTCGATAGTCATGAATGCTTCTGTCAGTTCTGAATCTGACTCTATGTGGGTAGGCGGGATTAAATCCTCAACGATATTTGCAGTGTTTATTGCAGGCTCAGAATTTTCGGGCTTCACTGAGTGAACGTCGTCCTCGTTAATGGCTGAGGATATAGTAACAGTTTCGTCGGCAGGTAAGTTGTCGAACTCCTTGCTGTTCTGGATGACAGGTACAAAGACTGCAACGATCTTGACGTTCTTGTTACCGGCTGCAGCGTCATTGATTGCCTTCATGACTTCTTTATAGAGCCATGAGTGATGTTCGCTGTCTCCCTGTTCGATTACGTTAACGGCTTTCACTTGAGGTTCTGCGCTCTGTGAAAATCTTTCAGGGTTTAATTTTGCTTTCTCCGGCTCTGGTGATAATGCTTCTGAGTAACGCTCGACTACTTTACGTTCAAGGGTCCGTGTTCTGACTCTGGGAGTTGGCTGCAAAGGTTCTTCGCCGTTCTCCTTTCTCCATTCTGCCTCGTGCTGGTCGATAATGGAATGAACGTTTTCAAGTCCCCTAAATATTCTCATTAGCGGTCTCTGCCTCTTTTCTGTCAGTCCAGACTTCGTTAATATCCGAAACTCCGGAACTCATTTTATCTACTGCAGCTATAATTTTCTCGTAAAGCCTCTCAAACGGCTGTCTCGATGCTGCTGTCAGTCCAGTTGACCAAACGCGCCCTGAAGTTATGTTATAGGGTATGCGCCTGTGTAAAGGCAAATCCTCTGCAACAGGATAATCGCGCTCTGATATAATCTGATTCGCAATTTTGGTCATCACTGCGTTGTCATAGCCGACTTTCACTAACGGGAGCTGTGCCTTGCCCTTGCCGAATTTTGCTGCGGTTGAGTACATAACGCCCAGATTAGAGAGCGAGAAAAAGTCAGGTCTGACTGGTACGACTGTGATGTCAGCGAACTCTATTGCTTTTCTCGATGCATCCTCAAGACTAGGCGGACAGTCAATCACTATCCATTCTTCGGGAGCGTCTGCGTCTGAGTCTGCCAGTTCTGACTTAATTCGCAATGAATCATGAAAGTAATTTTTCATGAAACCCAATGCATCCGAGAAATTCCGCGACGGGTCAAGGTCAACTGCAAGAACTTTATTATGCCTTACGAGGGCTATCTGAGAGAGAATAACTGCAAGTGTCGTCTTTCCTACTCCGCCCTTACGGTTCAATACTGCTACTGCAATTTTTGACATTTTATTTAATCACCTGATATGTGTAAAATTTTTTATTGCGTTCTGATTATTATAATAATCGATAATAACACAATTGCAAAACCCAGAAAATTTATTACGCCTATTGCTTCATTATATATTATTAACCCAACAAGAACTGCCGTTACAGGTTCAATCGATGCTACGACCGGTGCAAGGCTCGTGTTATTTATCTTTCTCAGTCCATTATAATACAGCAAGTATGCCATTGACGTAGGTATTAATCCATAAAGAAAGCTGATACCCAGAATTTTTGCGTTAATATTTATGACAGGTGCTGTGAATATTCCCAGAAATAACATTGCTGCAAGATAGCTATACGCGCTCATGGTTATCGAGTCAGTTTTTTCGCCTGCAAGTCTTCCGAAAATTGCTGACATTCCGTAGCCGAAGCCTGAGCCTAGTCCATAAAGAACTCCTGCAAGAGAAATGCTTGTTGCGTCTAAATTGCCGCCTGTTACAGTCAAGATACAGCCCAGAATATTCAGGGCAAGGGCAAAGAGTTTGAGCCGCGAGAATTTTTCGTGAAAGATTAACCTGCTCGCTATCCCGGTGAATACAGGGGCACTATACATCAGGACGGCAGCCACTCCGACACCGTTTAGCCTGATAGAGTTGCTGTAAAATATATTAAATATTCCGTGAGAGACCAGGCCAAGAAGCGCGCATAGTAATAAAGTCTTTGAGTCAACCGCAAAAACTTTTCGGCCATTTCTGATTAACGCGAGTGCTGACATGATCAGGCAGGCAAAAGTCATTCGCAGGAAACTCATCGCGGGAACGCTGACTCCCAGTGAGCTTAACGTATTAACGAAGATGCCGATTATTCCCCATAATATGCCGGCAATGAAAATATAGAACAATTTACTTATCGCCTGCCTTGATTAGCCTCACGGACTGCAAGAATGAACTTCATGACCTTGCGGTAATCTTTTATCTTGTTGGACTCGACTCCTGAGCTTACGTTAAGAGCAAAAGGCTTTGGTGTAATCTGTAAGGCATCGTGAAT
>JAFSQO010000326.1 GCA_017446645.1 Synergistaceae bacterium
CAGGTAGAGCAGGGACTTCGGGGATTTCCTGACCGGTTACTGAGTAAATCAGCATTTTCTCCGCACCTTGAGGATACTTGACTGTGTGAGGCATTACAGTAACCCGTGAATTCTTGTTGCGTTCGGTCATTATGCGAATTGCTTCGGGCTTATTGTTCTCGATTGCTATAACTCCCTGAGCTTCCGGGAAAATCTCAAGGGCATAGCCAAGTCCCCGTATTATCTCGTCAGGACTTTCGATCATCAGTCGATTATCACATGAGAGATAAGGCTCACACTCCGCAGCATTCACGATTACCCACTTGATTACTTTTCCGGCTGGAGGCGATAACTTCACGTGTGTCGGGAAACATGCCCCTCCCATGCCTACTATACCGGCTGCACGGATCATCTTGACATAATCGGCGACTTTGGGCTTGTGCCCGGAATATAACTGAGCGAGCAACGACGGGGCTTTCTCGTACTTGCCATCACTCTCGATGACTATGCAGGGGTCTATGCTTCCGGCTATTGTCATTCGCGGTGCAATTTCCTTCACTACACCTGATACGCTTGAGAAAATCGGAGCAGAGACAAACGCTTCAGTGTCCGCAATCTTTTGACCCATAAGAACCCTGTCACCCTTTGCTACGACTGGTGAACACGGCGCGCCTATGTGCTGGGACAACGGGAATATGAACTCTCTGGTGTCTTCAGGCCGTAAGATTTCTATTGCCTTGTTTTCCGTGAGAGCCTTACCTTCAGGCGGATGTACTCCACCTAAGAACGTTGGTAGGTTCATCTTAAATGTAACACTCCCCTCAAAATTATGTGAAAATTTTTTGAATAAGTGTATTATAGCGTAATTGCAAGAATTTTTTTTGAAGGGATTATAAATGACACTTACAGAAGCACTACAATCAATCACAAAACCTGACGCTCAGGCAATGAAAGAAGCTCAGGAGTTACAGGACACACTCATAAAGCCACTCGGAAGTCTGGGAGAACTCGAAAACATAGCAATCAAAATCGCAGGCATTACAGGCCAAGTAAAGAATAAAATCTCTCACAGCGCAATATTCTTATTCGGTGCTGACAACGGGATTTATAACGAAGGTGTTTGCTCATCACCGCAAGATTTCACACGCAAGTTAATGCTGGCTTACTCTGACAATAAAAACGCTGGTATAAATATTCTGGCACGTCAGGCAGGCGCAGAGTTAAGGCTCTACAATCTGGGCATTAAAAATCTTGACGAACACGAGGGCATTTTCACTCACAAGTTCTTACCTGAAGGCACAGCTAACTTTCTAAATCAGCGCGCTATGACTGCACAAACCGCACGAGAAGCAATAGAGTTCGGCATTAATCTCGTCAGTGAGGCAAAGAATAACCACATTGACCTAATCGCAACCGGTGAAGTCGGCATGGCTAACACTACAACCGCTGCTGCATGTATCATGGCTGCATTGAATTCACGCGATACTGCTTTAATCGGCAGGGGGGCAGGTCTTGATGACGAGGCTTATTCACGAAAAATTCAGGTAATCACGAATGCACTTGCTCTTCACGAGAAAAATCTCACAGATCCGGTAAATATTTTATCTTGTGTCGGAGGCTTGGACATTGCTGCGATTACAGGCGTGTTTATCGGTGGCGCAGTGTTTCACGTTCCTGTTATAATTGACGGAGTTATCTCGATTGCAGGGGCTTTGCTGGCTTGTAAACTCAATGATTTATGCCGCGATTACATGTTTGCCTCTCACAAATCAGCCGAACCTGCGTATAATTATGCCGCTGACTTCATGAAACTCGAACCAGCCCTAAATCTCTCTATGAGACTTGGAGAAGGTACAGGAGCAGCTATATTTATCCAGATTATTAATGACGCACTCGCTATAATTAACGAGATGGGAAAATTAACGCAATTATAACGTGAAGGGAGATTTTGACATGAAAGATTTATTAGTAGTCGATTGCCAGTACGACTTCATTGATGGCAGCTTGGCCTGCGGGCATTCAGAAGAAGCAGTCAGGAACATTATCGCATTCATCAATGCAAACCCTGATATGAAAGTGTTTTACTCGGCAGATAACCACAGCTACAATCATTGCAGCTATACTCACAACGGCGGAACTTGGCCGGTTCATTGTCAGGCCGGGACTCACGGGGCTGAAATTCACAGGAGCTTCTACTCTGACGTAATCAACCCGGAGCAGAGACCAAACGAGAACACGATTTACTACAAGGGCGAAAATGACAGGCTTGAAGAATATTCGGCTTTTGAGGCAAAGAATAAGGCCGGCAAGAAAATTTGCGATGTAATCAGCGATAGTGTTATCGTGTCAGGCATTGCAAGCGAGTTCTGCGTCCGGGAAAGCGTTATTGCATTGCTGAACTCAGGCAGAAATATCGAAATTCCGGAAAACATGCTGGGCTGGGTCGATGAGGCAAATCATCACAAAAATATTGACGAGTTAAGAAGCATGGGGGTAAAAGTGTCATGAGCAAAATCAAGAATGTAATATTCGACATTGGCAACGTCCTCGTAGATTTCGACTGGGGAAGCTATACTCACTCGATTTTCATGGACGAGATGTTAATTCAGGAACTTGACACAGCAATATGGGGTGACGGACGCTGGGACAGACTTGACTGGGGAGAAGACTCTGAAATAGCCATACAGAGAATGATTGACTACGCACCAGAATATGAGAGTGAAATAAAATTGCTGTTCTCGCGTGTCGGTGAAGTCCTTAGCAAACGAGAGTATTCTCATGACTGGATTAAATCCCTAAAGTCAAGAGGCTACGGTGTATATTATTTATCGAACTATTCAAAGCTCGTTATGGACGCTAACCCCGATGTCCTGGACTTTTTGCCCTTAATGGACGGCGGTGTGTTCTCGTGCAACGTACACCTGATTAAACCTGACCACAAAATATACAGGTATATAGCAAACCAGTATAATCTTGTGCCGTCTGAATGCGTCTTTATCGATGACCTGCTCAGAAACATTCAGGGTGCTGAAGACTGCGGTTTTCATGCAATACAGTTCTTGACTTATCAACAGGCAAGACTTGACCTTGAGGAGTTACTCGAAGAAGAAGACGAGTGAAACCCCCTCCCGGCCTCCCCCTTCACAGGGGGCGGAGTAAGGCGTGGTGTCACAAAGTCCCTCCTGTTAAGGGTAAACTTCCTGAATGGGAGTTTGTATTTAGGGGGGTCTATTTCCCCAAGATTTAGGAGAGTATTATGTATATTGTAGGAGGAAACATATGTCACGGCGAATTAATTTCTTTATCACGGGTGTAATTCTCATAATTCTGGGCGTAATCACACTTCATCACCCTTTAGAAGCTATCATGTCAGCAGGCTTCTTTATCGGGCTTGGTCTCATTGCGTCAGGAATTAATTATTTTACGGGCTTCAAGTTCCTGAAATTAAAGCGTTTTCTTGTATGGGGACTTCTTGACCTTGTCGCGGGCGTTATCATGCTTCTGCAACCGGGAATTAGTGCCTTCATTATGCCGTTTGTGATTGCCTTCTGGTTATTTACTGCAGGTGTCGCAAGAACATGCACGGCGTTCTGGCTGGGAGGTGCAAGCATTCCCGGCTGGAAGTTCATTCTGATTAATGGCCTGCTCCTGATTGCGTGTGCTGTCCTGATGTGTATCTCGCCTCTAAACAGCGCGCTGTCCGTAATGGCTGTATTGTCGGGCATTCTCATAGTTTCAGGGGTATTCGTGATTTTTGAGGGCTTCATAACGTTATAAAGTTGTATAATGTTGCAGATTGCTTTAACGCATTCACTTTTTAAGGAGGAGTTATTTATATGGAATTCGGAAAAATCGAAGCTCTTTTAGGCTCCGAAGCTGAAACTTTATTGAACCATAAGTGCGAGACCATCTCGAAGGATTTGCTCTCACTTCCGGGGCCTGACTTCGTTGACAGGGTCGTAAGCATTTCTGACAGACCTGTGCCGGTCCTGAGATCCTTGCAGACTATGCTGGGTCACGGCAGACTTGCTAACACCGGCTACATCTCCATTTTGCCCGTTGACCAGGGTATCGAACACTCGGCAGGCGCGTCATTTGGCCCTAACCCGCTTTACTTTGACCCTGAGAATATCATAAAGCTCGCTATGGAAGCTGGCTGCAATGCTGTAGCTACTACATTAGGAGTTCTGGGTGCTGTGTCGAGAAAATACGCTCACAAAATCCCGTTCGTTCTCAAGTTAAATCACAATGAGCTGCTCACTTATCCTAACCAGTTCGACCAGGTTTTATTCGCAAGCGTTGAACAGGCTTATAATCTAGGCGCGGTTGCTGTAGGTGCCACGATTTACTTCGGAAGTCCTGAAGCTACGAGACAAATTCAGGAAATCTCGAAGGCATTTCATCAGGCTCACTCAATGGGCATGGCGACTATATTATGGTGCTATCTGAGAAACTCCGCTTTCAAGATTAAGAAGGACGACAAAGTAATCGACTATCACGCAAGCGCAGACTTGACAGGACAGGCCAATCACTTAGGCGTAACGATTGAGGCAGACATCATAAAGCAAAAATTACCCGAAAACAACGGCGGTTATCTCGCTATGGGAAAGGGCTACGGGAAAACCAGCAAAGAAATGTACGAGAAACTCACGAGTGACCACCCAATAGATTTAGCGCGCTATCAGGTCGCAAACTGTTACATGGGGCGTGCTGGCTTGATTAACTCAGGCGGAGCATCAGGGGGCGCAAGTGATTTAAGCGAGGCCGTTCGTACAGCTGTAATCAACAAGAGAGCAGGCGGCATGGGCTTAATTCTCGGTCGTAAGGCGTTCCAGCGTCCTATGAGTGAGGGCGTTGAAATTATCAATGCTGTACAGGACGTGTATCTCTGCAAAGATATTACAGTAGCGTAACGTTAAACCAGACCCCCGGCCCTTCGCTAGGGGGATTTTTTTTCGTAATCTTTAAAGGCGTTAGGGTCAAGGGATTTCACTTCGACAACTTCCCGGATATTCACGCAAAAATTATGCACTATCATTAATCTTGCGAGAATATTACCGTCAATCAGGATTATTTTTTTCTCTTTCGCGTAATCCTGAGCAGGCTTTGAGAAGTTCGCATTGGTCACAAGCAAGCCTCGCCCGGCTTTACGGGTTACTGCATCGCCGAATGTCTGCATACTCCAGCTCGTTACTATGCTGCCTCTTTCGAGTTTACGGGTCTGGATATATATCGGGTTATAGCCGGGTCTGTCTTCTATGATTATGCCCTGTATTGCGTTCAGTGCCGTACGTCTGCGGGCATTCCTGTAGACTTCGTAACCCATGCGGATTAACAGGTCCGTGACTAGCTGCTCGAAACCTGACTGCGACAGCGCATTTACTTTCGTGAGTATCTGATTTACTAGATTTTCGTAGTCAGAACTGTCATCGATATTAAAAATTGCTCCTGATTGCTCGTTCATAATGTGATAATTATATATTATACTGCACAGGAATTCCCGAAATCACTTCTGTAACTTCGTCTGATACTCGTGCTATCTTAATGTGAAGTCTTGCAAGCTCTCTCACATAATTCTCTGTCAATGCGTCATAATTCTTGCAGTCAGAAAACACCTCACATGAGACTATCACCAAGTGAAGACAGCGTGAGTAAATATTCATGATGTCAGCAAATATTTTTTCACATGAAGCATTATTTCCGAATAATTCATTTGCTGTGAGATTAGCCAAATCCTCAAGCAATACGCATGAATTATGATTTACCGCAATTTCCGTTATGTCATGCGTTCGCTCTATAGTCCTGAAGCCCTTTCCTGAACGCATTAATCTGTGACGCATTACACGCGCCTTCATCTCGTCATCATAAATTTCAGACGTAGCCAAATATACCCTGTCGTGAGCTTGAGCATTTCCTGACAGGGCTAGCAGTCTCTCTTCAGCGTAGAGGCTCTTACCGGAACCTGACGAACCTGATATGAATATTAGCATAGTGCTATAATAGCCTAAATTTTTCTAGGAGGAAACTAATATGATATTACAAATTAACTCAGATATTAACACACGCTTGCAACACTGGAGCACAATTACAAAAGAATCACCTCAAGACTTTATTAACAACATTTTAAGTGAAGCTCTTGATGATTGGGAAGATTATCAGGATGCTCTGAGGATTTGCGCTGAAGTTGACGCTGGACGCATGAAGACATATACACTTGCTGAAGTTGAACAACATTTAGATGACCTGGACAATTAATTTCACCGAAGAGGCAGACAAGCAACTTCAAAGTCTTGATAAACCTATTCGAGAGCGCATAAGAAAGTATGTAAAGGAGTTAGAGAAATTGCCTAATCCTAAAATAAGAGCAGAGACACTAAAAGGGAACTTAAGCGAATTTTGCAAATATAGAGTAGGTGATTATCGTTTAATATGCAAAATCGAAGACGACAAGCTATTAATACTCGTAGTTAAAATCGGACACAGAAGCAAGATATATAAATAAATTCAGAAGGTGTATTTTATGAAACTTAAACTCGCTATTATCGTGCTATTCTCGATTACGTCTACATCTACTGCACTCGCTGACATTAACGTCATTTGCAGCTCTTTCCCAGTCTATGACATGGCACGCGCTATCATAGGCTCTCACGGTCATGTCAGATTATTGCTCAAACAGGGCACGGAACCTCACGAATACGAACCTTCAGCCAGCGACATACGGGAAATTAACGATTATGACGCATTTATCTATACCGGCAAATATCTTGAACCTTGGGCAATGAGAATATCACGCTCACTGAATAAAGACGTTGCTGTAATTGACGCTTCCAAAAACATAGAACTCGTTGACAATGACCCACATATATGGCTTGACGGAATTAACGCAGCTTCTATGATTATGAATATCTTTATGGGCTTAGTTCAGACTGAAGGAGCAAAAACTAAATCTCAGGAACTCAACGAGAACATGAGGCTTTATCTCGAAAAAATTCTGGAACTTGACGGCGAATTCATGGGCTTACCGCGCAATAAAACTCTGGTCTTTGCCGGAGAGTTCTCACTGGGCTACTTCATGAGGCGTTACGGATTTGAGTATATCTCTGCATACGAAGGCGAAAATGAACCCGGTGCAAGAAAATTGGCTAAGGTCATAAAGTTCATTCGCGACAACAACGTTAAATATATTTTCTCAGATTATGAAATCTCGGCAATAACCCGCTCCATATCCGAACAGACAGGCGCAGAAATTCTAGTGTTCAACACTGCTCATAACGCTAACGAGTTCGATGACTTTATAGAAATCATGCAAGACAACCTGCAAAACCTCAAGAAGGCCCTCAATGAGTGACATATTACGGCTAATCAACGCTACTGTGAAGTATCATGAACGCATAATAATTCATGAGTTCTCGCTGTGTGCATCGTCAGGCGAAATGATTTTCATTACAGGCTCAAACGGTGCCGGAAAAACTACCCTGCTAAAGGCCATTGCCGGGTTACTGCCTTTATCTTCCGGAACTCTGGAACGCCCTGAAAGACTTTGCTATGTCCCCCAGATTGAAGAGGCTGGCAGGGATTTCCCAGCACGCGTCCGGGAAATAGTGATAACAGGAACTCAGAGACAGGGCAGATTATTTTACTCTCACGAAGACAAAGAA
>JAFSQO010000327.1 GCA_017446645.1 Synergistaceae bacterium
GTGTAGAATATGCTCTAAAATTTTCGGTGGAATAACCGGCGACTTACTGGGGGCATTTGTTGAGGTCAGCGAGATAATTTTACTTGCAGGGCAGGTGATTAGGCATTGCATTTAATCTTGGGAGGACGCTGCATGGGCAAGAGGACTTATGCGGTGAAATTATACGGAAAGTTTGAACATGTCTATAATCTTGACGAAGATAACCCCGAAAGCATAGAGAAGCCTGGCTTGATAATAAATATTGATTCAGGAGTAAAAAATTTGTTGTATGGCGGCGTAAATCCTTCAGAGTTTTTTATTTCGAGACTGGATATTTTGACTCAATGCGTTATCACAGGCTGTGAAATAGGTTCGGGAGTAGTGCCGATTGACGCGTTCTCCAGACAATGGCGCGACGAGACAGGAAAGTTATACCAGATTCTTGCAGAGAAGGCTGACATAGTAGACAGGATTTTTGCGGGATTGCCATTAAGATTGAAAGGGGAAAAAAATTCATGAGCAAATACATTTTTTTTGACATAGACGGAACTCTAATAAGCCACGTCAATAAAAGCCATATCCCGGAGCAGACTCGCGAGGCTATAAAATTATTAAAGCAGGCCGGTCATGTCCCTGCGATTGCTACAGGGCGCGGAGCATTCCTGACTTATTCGGCGGCTAAGGAGTTCGGGATAAATTATCTTGTATGTTCAGGCGGTGCGCAGATTTTTGCGAATAATAAAGAAATTCACACGTCGTTTTTCCCTGATGAACACCTGAATAAATTTTGTGAAATAGCTGATAGATTTCCGGAACTGACTGCAGCTGTTGACGAAAAATTTTTATACACCTCCGGGGCTTTTGATTCTTTCAGGGAATATTTTAATAATCAGGCTGGTTATGACTGTGTCAGGGATTTACGGGAAATGAAGCAGGCCATCTTGTGCTATATCATGCTGCCCCCTGAAACTTTGACTCGTGAACACGGGATATTTTTCGAGCCTCCTGAAGGTGTGAGACTTGAGTTAATGAACCAGTTCACCGAAGCAAGACACGAAAGCACGTCAAAGTGGCGCGGTATTGAGTTATTAATCAGGCACGAGGGCGCAAGTATCGATGACGTTATAACTTTCGGTGATGGCCCTAATGACATAGATATGCTTGAGAATGCAAAGACCGGAGTCGCTGTAGGAAAATCATCGGAAAGAGTGAAAGAAGCTGCTGATTACGTTTGCGATGACATTGATGACGGAGGAATCTTGAAAGCCTGTAAACACTTGGGTTTGATTTAAAAAGCCTCCGCAGTAACCGTCTAGCGAGAGTTCTGACCCGTCCCTAAAAAGACATAAAGTCTGCGGCTGAAGCCTGGATAGAAGCGAGTGTTGGCTCAGAACGTAATCACTATAACGCGAAACCGCAGCGGCATGTGTAAAATTATATCAGGTTTTATGAAAATTTTTTTGCGAGGTTTAAAATTTAATCATGAATAAAAAATTTAGTCGCCTAATTCTCGTTTTACTGTCGTTGTTGATATTATGCTCTGGCTGCAAATCAGAAGCCGTAACGAAATACGATTTTCTTGCTGCTTTACTCGAAGCACGGGGCATTGACTGGAGCGGCTCACCCGAAGCAGAAAACAATAACGGCTGGCGTTTCATGCTGCGAACTGGTTACGTCACTGATGATGTGCCCTACATGTCCTCACAGGTTACTAGACGCGAGGCATTACGCTGGTGCATTGAGTCTCTTGGCTTGAGCTTTGAAGCTGCATTGCTCTCAGATTATCCTATGAGCTTTAAGGATTTTGACAGGTTGAACGAGTTTGAGCGCGGTTGTCTTGTCGTAGCCTGTAACATGAATCCCAAAATTTTCACTCAGTCAGATTTATTCAGGGGAACTGATGCCCTTAGCAATAAAGAAGCCGATATAGTTTTAGAAAGAGTCAGGTCAGCGAGCCAGAACTTCAGCCTTGACATTATCCGCAATCCTTTACAGGGTCTGAAGGTCTTAATTCACCGCGAGGGAGTTCCTACCGGCATCCCTAACTGGAGGGTTCAGGCAGAAGGACTCAAGGATAAAGGCACGGCAGATAACTTGAAAACTTTCCTGAAGGCCAACGGATTCGAGATGACCTCAGCAAAATCCGGCAATATTTATAGCTTGCGCAGTCAGAAACTTGAGGACTATGACCAGGCGAGAAATTTAACGGCCCTGATTCAGTCACGGGGATTTAGATTCAGGTCCATTCCCGTCATGAGCAACCCCAAGACCCGAATCGTCCCGAAATACTGGGTAATGCTCACGATAGACCCTACTTACTGGAAGATAACACCCATAGCAGCAGGCAATGGCCGCAACCTTTGGACACTCTCAGGGATTGCTCAGAGAAACAGGGCACGTGCAGCAATTAATGCGGGCTTCTTTGCAGTTACTAAGGCAGGTCAGGGCTACCCTATCGGCTCTCTCAAGATTAACGGCAATACACTAAGCGATCCATATGACAACCGCGGGGCTTTGGGCTGGAACGACCAGGACGAGGCAGTTTTTTCTGTCGCATCCTCCGAAGAAATTGCCGGCTGGACAGACATGACGAATATTATTCAGGCCGGTCCGCTTGTCTTAGAAGAAGGCCGCTATGTCGTAACAGATGAGGGGTTTGACAATGCTTTAATTTCTGCCAGGCACCCAAGAAGCGCAGTAGGTCTCACTGAAGCAGGCGAATGGGTCTTCATGCTGGTTGACGGCCGTAACGGAATGCACTCATCAGGGGCGACTATATCAGAGTTTGCTGACATCATGAGGGTCTATAATATTCAATATGCCTTGAATCTTGACGGCGGAGGTTCCAGCGAGATAATCATTAACGGTAAGATTTACAACTGGCCTTCAGACGGACGCGAAAGAATGATAAGTTACGGGTTAGGCGCAATTTCTCTTGAGTGAATACAAATTATTTTAATATACTGTGATAATAATATGTAACGTAAATAATTCTTGCAATTTTAGATTTTAGTCTATACAAATAAAAATGTGCTAGAATAACGGGCATATTTTGAAAGTAACATTATTATTAATTATTAACATTGAAAGGCTGTGCGTAAAATCATGAAAAAATTTGTAGTGTGCGCTCTTCTCCTTGCGCTTGTAATGGCTATTGCTTCACCTGTAATGGCGTGGGACGCTGCCAAGCAAAAGAACCTCGGACAGGATAAGAACAAAATGACCTGGTATCTGCTCGATTACGGCAAGGACGAGAATGGAACTTTATTCGCAATCTCAAGAAAATATTACACGAACACCACGATTAAGAACGAGACAATAGAGCTTTTGATGTCCAAGTTTGGAATTTCTCCGGAAGTTGCAGGAAGTCTTTACTTCACCGAGTACCGCTATGACTACACACCTGA
>JAFSQO010000328.1 GCA_017446645.1 Synergistaceae bacterium
GCCTGTTGCATGAGCTACACCGGGGTAATTCTCGATTTCGTCAGTTATGTTAATCTGACCGCCTGTTGCTGCCCTCTCAAGGACAAGGACATCAAGACCTGCGCGTCTTCCGTAAATTGCTGCGCTCATACCTGCGGGACCTGCTCCGATTATAACTAATTCGTGTTTTTCCATTGATGACATAATAAATAAATACTTCCTTTCTTGATAAAAATTATTTGCCTTCGACTTGTTGAATTGCTTCCTTCATGTTGATAGAAAGATTTTTGTCATTAAAGCTCTGACGGTCGGGAACTATCATAGCGAACTCGCTGATAACGTCCATCTCAAGCAGGCAGTCTTTAGCAGCAAGCTCCAAGACATGACCGCCCTTTTTGCCGTCTTGAGAGATAAAATGCAGGTGCCAGCCCGGAGTGTTAAGGCCGTCCATGTAATCCGGACAATAGAGAGCTACTACAGTCCCGTGAATATTCTCGTAAGTGAATTCCCTCTGGTCGGTCTTGAGTGCATCGTTCAGGGGCTTATAAGGCTCTTTCTGGGGAAGTTCGCTCCTGACGGTAATACGCGGCATCAAGCCGGTTACTTTTGCCATGTAAAACTGATTCTTGCCGTGTTTAGCAGCTATTTTTGTCATCAAATTCTTTAACTCCTGTGATGACTCAGCATTGATATTTTCCTGCTTTATGTCAGAGTCAAAGAACGTGACATTCGCAAACGGTATAGTCTCAGAGTCAGGGACAACTTCAACGCTTCCGTCCCATAATGCGCGGTAAATAACTCCGTCAAGCATGATTAACTCGCCGTTCACTGATTGAAAAGTACCAATGCCGGTATCGCCGTAAGTCTTAAGCCCGCCTGCACTTACAAAGCCGTCATATTCGCCCAGCATGAGAGATTGCAGTAACGCAGCCTGAAAGAGTCTGTCGCTCTTAACATCAGCATAAGCAGCAGTAAGACTCAAAACAACCACCATTACAATGACAAATAATTTCTTCATTTCTGAAGCCTCCATTAATGTAAAAGTTTTATTTTTCCTAAACCCGTCTTGAATTCGCCGATAACTTTAGCACAGTTAAAGCCTTTTTGCTTGATGTGAGTCAATAAACCTTCACACTTCTCAGGACTCACAGCAAGCAGCAAGCCCCCTGAAGTCTGGGCATCGAACAGCAAATCTAAATCAGAACGTGCAAAATCTTTCTCTGACATTGACTCCGGATAAGCAATAAATTTCTCGTAGGCTGCCATGTTTCTATACGCTCCTTCAGGTACCAGTCCCATATCTGCAAGCTCCTTCACTCCGGTTATTGCAGGGAGTTCATTAACGTGTAAATTGCAGTCAAGATTATCGCCTAACATGTCAGATAAATGACCGGCCAAACCAAAGCCCGTAACGTCCGTAGCTGCGTGAATGCCCTCGTAAAGCTCTTCTGTCAGGTCTAACTTGTTGAGCATCTTCATGCTTTCTTCAGCTTCGAGTCTGGTTCTATCGTCCTCTATCATGTCAGCCTTTATTGCAGTAACCGCTATACCTGTCCCAAGTGCC
>JAFSQO010000329.1 GCA_017446645.1 Synergistaceae bacterium
AAACGCAAAGAGTAATCCCCGCTTTCATTCGGACTGGTTGAGCATGATTTACTCAAGGCTGAAGCTCGCACGTAACTTGCTGACTGATGACGGAGTTATCTTTATCTCTATCGATGACAACGAGCAGGCAGGGTTGAAGTTCGTGTGTAATGAGATTTTCGGGGAGAATAATTTTGTCGGCCAATTGGTTTGGGAGAGAGCGTTTGCACCTAAGAACGACGCAAAATATGTTTCGTCAAGCCATGATTACATACTGATGTATGCAAGCAACATTCAGGCTTTCAAGATTGGAAGATTGCCGAGAACAGAAGAAGCAAACGCACGCTACAATAACCCAGACAATGACCCGCGAGGTCCGTGGAAACCTAGCGATTTATCTGTAAAGACATATAATGCTGCCAATGATTACCCCATAACAACACCGTCCGGCCGCATCGTGGAGCCTCCAACAGCTCGCTGCTGGAGGCTGTCCCCAAACTCGTTCGCGGACAGACTCGCCGATAATCGTATATGGTTCGGGCCAAATGGAGATAGTGTCCCTTCATTGAAACGTTTTCTATCTGAACTAAAATATGAAGGACTCGCACCCGTATCAATATTATACTACAAAGATGTCGGCCACAGTCAGGAAGGTGCGCAGGAAGTTGCGAAGTTGTTAGATGGCGGATTCTTCAACGGTCCTAAACCTGTTCGCTTGTTAAGACACATGATGACACTTGCAAATCTTGATGACGACTCGATAATCCTCGACTTCTTTGCAGGCTCCTCAACGACAGCCCATGCAGTGATGACTCTCAACTCTCAGGACGGAGGCACACGAAAATTCATAATGATTCAGATTCCCGAACCTTGCAAAAAGTCCAGTGAGGCGTTCAAGGCTGGTTACAGCAACATCTGCGAGATCGGACGTGAGCGCATTCTCCGTGCAGGTAACGGCTTGATTGGCGATACGGGCTTCCGGACCTTCAGAGTCGACTCGACGAACTACAGGAACGTTTACTTCACCCCCGAAGAGTTGACTCAGGACATGCTCGATAACCTTGTAGAGAACATTAAGCCTGACAGGACGGGACTCGATTTGCTTTACGGTGTAATCGCTGAACTTGGCCTGCCTTTATCGCTGAAATATTCTTGTGAGCAGGTTGAGGGTTTCACGGTTCATTATTACGGTGAGGATAAAATAATCGCGTGCTTTGACTCCGGGATTGATGAGTCGCTGGTAAAATTCATAGCGAAGAAACGGCCTGCAATTGCGTTGTTTCGTGATTCGTGTTTTGAGGACTCGAACGTCATGATAAACCTTGAGCAGTTCTTCAGGTTCTACGCGCCGGACAGTGAGATAAAAATTTTGTAAAGGAGGAGCATATATAAATGGAAGTAAAACTGAAATTCAGGCAGCAGGACTTTCAAACCAGAGCAGCCGAATCAGTCTGTGAGATATTTAACGGTCAGCCCAACATGATAACGAGCTTCACAGTAGAGAATCATTCGCGGCAGGGTGAGTTTGATTTCTCAGAACTCTTCACGATGTGGGGCAACCATGAGATAGAGCTTAGTGAGTCACAGATACTTGCAAACCTTCAGAGCGTCCAGAAAGCTAACAACATTAAAGAGTCAAACTCACTTGCAGGGAATATCTTTACAATCGAGATGGAAACGGGAACGGGCAAGACTTACACCTACATCAAAACTATTTACGAACTCAACAAGAAATACGGCTGGAGCAAGTTCATCATCGTAGTTCCAAGCATTGCAATCCGTGAAGGAGTTTGCAAAACTTTTCAGGTTACCGAGTCTCACTTCATGTCAGAGCCAGAGTACAAGGTCCGGGCCGATTACTTCATATATGACTCCTCGAACCTGTCAAAGATAAATGCATTTGCCTCAGACAGCGGGTTAAAGGTCATGATAATCAACTCTCAGGCATTCAACGCACGAGGCCAAGACGCTCGCCGAATCCGCATGGAGCTTGACGAGTTCCGGAGCCGTAAACCCCTTGACGTAATCGCAGATGTCAGACCCATTGTTATAATCGATGAGCCTCAATCAGTCGAGGGCCAGAAGACAAAGGAGAGTTTGCAGGAGTTCAACCCGTTATTCACCCTGAGATATTCCGCGACTCCCAAAGAGTACTATAATCTCGTGTACAAGCTTGATGCTGTCGATGCCTATAATCAACAATTGGTGAAGCGCATAAAAGTCACTGGAATATCTCTCGGCAATATTTATGCGTCAGGGAGCTACGTATACCTTCGCGGTATAATCAAGTCTGCAAAGGATCCTGTAGCCCAGATTGAATTTGACAGGCGCACCCCGTCTGGAAACTTGAAGAGAGTCACGAAGATTTTACATGAAGGCGATGATCTCTACAAAGAGTCAGGGGAGCTTGACGAGTACAAGAACGGATTTGTAATCAAGACCATTGACGGGCTTAACGGCAGCGTGGAATTTACTCAAGCTGGCATCTTAAATAGCGGCGAGGTTTCAGGAAATCTGAATGAGGAGGATATAAGGAGGCTTCAGATTCGCGAGACGATTCAGGCTCACTTAGAGAAAGAGAGACAGCTTTACCCAATGGGGATCAAAGTTTTGTCGCTGTTCTTTATCGATGAAGTTGCACACTACAGAAAATATATTGATGACGATGATGATGAGTCACGT
>JAFSQO010000330.1 GCA_017446645.1 Synergistaceae bacterium
CTCCATTAAGACGGGTTCAAATGCCTGAATGCCCAATCTGTGAAGGGTAGGCGCACGGTTTAGCATTACAGGGTGATCCTTGATGATGTTCTCTAGGATTTCCCAGACCTCTGCTCCGCCTTTTTCGATTTTGCGTTTTGCATTCTTAACGTTAGGGGCAAGTCCTCCTTCAACAAGCCTTCTGATTACAAAGGGTTTGAAGAGTTCCAAAGCCATTTGTTTAGGCAGTCCGCACTGATAAATTTTGAGCTGAGGGCCGATTACTATGACACTTCGTCCGGAATAGTCAACACGCTTACCGAGCAAGTTCTGCCTGAAACGCCCTTTTTTGCCGCGTAACAAATCCGTTAAACTCTTCAATGGCCGCGAACCTGCACCGAGTACTGCTTTCCCTACTCTGCCATTATCGATTAGGGCATCAACGCATTCCTGCAGCATTCTCTTCTCGTTCCTGATTATGATTTCCGGGGCATTCAATGCCTGTAACTTCTTGAGCCTGTTATTACGGTTAATCACCCTTCTGTATAAATCATTGAGGTCGCTCGTTGCGAATCTGCCGCCGTCCAGCTGTACTAACGGCCTCAAATCCGGGGGAATTACAGGCAAGACATTAAGTATCATAGATTGAGGTTTAGAGCCGGATTTTCTGAAGTCCTCGACAACCTGAAGACGTTTTACGAGCTTTCTCTTTTTCTGCCCTGTAGTGTCTGCTATCTGCTCTCTGAGTGTATCAGCAATTAAATCTAAGTCCAAGCGTCCAACCAAAGTTTGCACACCGTCAGCACCTATACCTGCCTCGAAATCCGGGTCATAGGCTTTGCAAAGTAACTGCTGTCTTTCGTAAATTACGTCTGCTTGATTAAACGGTGAAGAACCTGCTTCGATAACAAGGTGGCAGGGATCATCGATTATTTTCTCGTGTCTTGTAACTCGGAATCTGCCCGGATAACGCTGTTCAATCAGGGTCAACTCCGAACGCGACAATACTTCACCCCTTGTGTGAGCGGGTTTATTTGTCCACGTTACGGTAAAGGCATCGTTATTGGAAATCTTCGCCCTTACTGCATCAGAATTGCTTTCGAGCATTGACTGAGGGACTATTTCACCAGTCTCCAAAACAAATGCAGGTTCAGCCCTTAGACTGTCAGCACCGTATTCTGCTATGTATTTTGAGAGCTGACTTGCTGTAATTAAATCGCCGGTCTCAACTGGAACGTTTTCAATGCCCTCAAGCAAGAAAGCTTCTTCATATCTGAAAGTTTCATCGTAGTGCGAATGTATCTTTAACTCGCTCTCGGATACGATAGAACCTCTTGGTGCCAGATCTTGACGCTGTGAATCTATGACTTTGAAAGCCTTCT
Organism: Synergistaceae bacterium; assembly: GCA_017446645.1. Taxonomy (GTDB): domain Bacteria; phylum Synergistota; class Synergistia; order Synergistales; family Aminobacteriaceae; genus JAFUXM01. The sequence goes on from JAFSQO010000330.1 coordinate 1,362, forward strand.
CGCTCTTTCTTGTCGGTGCAAAGTAGATTACCTTCTCCAAATCCTTTGCGCTTGTTCCGAGTAATAAGCTAAGTCTGCTGGGAATTCCCCTCAAGTACCAGATATGCACAACAGGGACGGCCAAGTCTATATGACCCATTCTTTCACGTCTGACCCTGTTATCAGTAACTTCGACACCGCAATGTTCGCATATAACGCCTTTGAATTTAGGGCCGGAACGCTTATATTTCCCGCACTTGCATTCGTAGCTTCTTGTGGGGCCGAAAATTTTTTCGCAAAACAACCCGTCCGTCTCCGGTCTGAGGGTTCTATAATTTATCGTCTCAGGCTTCAGGACTTCACCGTTAGAGATTTCGTGAATTCTCTCAGGGGTTGCTAATTTTATCCTCACCCCTGTAATTTCTTTAGCAGGCAATCTACAAATCCTCCTCTCTGTCACTGTCAATTCCGTTAATGCTGTTTCTGTTACTGCCGTATACGCCGGTGTGTATGTCTTCGTTCATGTTCATGTTGAGCAGATCGTCCTCGCTTGGTTCATTCAAATCATCGTTCATGTAATCATCGCCATAATCCTCATACCCCCCTTTGGCGGTGGCACTTGGCAGTTGCAATTGCTCCGTCGGGTCTTGAGCGGGTTCTGTGCGCGGTTTACGGCTTTTACGGGGTTTCCTTGCGACTGTGAAGATTTCCGGTGTGCTGCCTGCGCTGAATCTGAATGCGGGTTTGTCGTCGTCCTCTAACGGTATATCGCCGTGAGTTCCGTCACTGTATTGAACGTCAACATCTAGGCCAAGCCCCTGAAGTTCTTTGACCAGAACCCGGAAGCTTTCTGGAACACCGGGCTTTACGAGGCTTTGACCCTTTACGATTCTCTCGTAAGTCTTATCGCGACCTCTGATGTCGTCGGATTTCACGGTTAAGATTTCCTGAAGGACGTTAGCTGCTCCGTAGCCTTCGAGTGCCCACACTTCCATCTCGCCAAACCTCTGGCCTCCGAATTGAGCCTTGCCTCCTAATGGCTGCTGGGTTATCAGGCTGTAGGGTCCTGTAGAGCGTGCGTGAATTTTGTCGTCGACTAAGTGATTTAGCTTCAACATGTACATGCACCCTATAGTGACTTTCTTGTCCATTGGTCTGCCTGTTCTGCCGTCCCTGATTTCTATCATGCCGTCAGCAGTAAGTCCGTTATATTTCTCACGGGCTATCTTTGTCATCTCGGCAAATATCTCGTTCTCGCTTGCACCCTCAAAGACCGGAGTACTGACATGCCAGCCGTTATTGAGTGCAACAAATCCCATTATCGTCTCAAGCACCTGCCCTAAATTCATTCTTGAAGGCACACCCAGGGGATTTAACACAACGTCAACCGGTGTACCGTCTGGTAGGAAGGGCATATCTTCAACGGGTAAAATCCTGCTGACAACGCCTTTATTACCGTGACGGCCTGCCATCTTGTCGCCTACTGTGATTTTGCGTCTCTGAGCAACGTAGACTTTAACGGAACGTATAACCCCTGATGATAGGGCTTCCGGACTGCTTTTTCTGTCCATTTGCTTAACAGCTACGACTTTGCCCCATGAGCCGTTAGGGAGCTTTAACGAGTTATCGCGGACTTCGCGGGCCTTCTCGCCGAATATAGCACGGAGTAATTTCTCTTCCGGGGACTGGTCACTCTCGCCCTTTGGTGTGACCTTGCCGACAAGAATATCGCCCGCACTGACTTCTGCGCCTATCCTGATAATGCCGTCATCGTCAAGATTGCGTAACATGTCCTCGCCTACGTTGGGAATATCGCGGGTTATCTCTTCGGAGCCTAATTTGGTCTCTCTGGCTTCTATCTCGTATTCTTCAATGTGGATAGATGAGAATTTGTCCTCTTTTACGAGGTTTTCACTCAGCAAAATAGCGTCCTCAAAGTTATAGCCCTCCCAAGGAACGAAGGCAACCAGAACGTTATGGCCGAGAGCAAGTTCGCCGTTGTCGATAGCCTGACCATCTGCAATTATGTCGCCTTTAGTGATTACATCGCCTTTGTGTACTAATGGCCTTTGGTGCATTAGCGTAGACTGGTTAGAGCGTCTGAACTTGATGAGCTTGTAAACCCGTTCAAGACCTTTAGAGCCTTTAATCTTGATGGTATCTGCATCAACGTAGCTGACTGTGCCGTCCTCACGTGCAATTATGCAGGAGCCTGAATCGCGTGCAATTCTGTGTTCAATGCCTGTGCCTACTCTTGGAGCTTCCGGAGTTATTAACGGGACAGCCTGACGCTGCATGTTTGACCCCATGAGTGCCCTGTTAGCGTCGTCATGCTCTAAGAAGGGTATTAAAGCAGTTGACGGCGAAACGATTTGACGGGGCGAAACGTCCATGTAGTCAATCATCTTAGTAGGAACTGTGATAATTTCGTCAGCATTTCTTGTCGGACAAGTGTCGCCTGCTATAGTAATTCCGTCATCTTCAAGGGGAGTATTTGCCATAGCTACGTAGCTTTTGTCTTCGTCGTCGGCTGAGAGCATTACAACTTCATCAGTTAATTTGCCGTCTACGACCTTGCGTCTTGGGGTAATCAGGAACCCGTGAGAATTCAGGCTTGCATAAGTCGTGAGAGATGAGACCAAGCCGATATTGGGGCCTTCAGGTGTCTCAATCGGGCAAACTCGCCCGTAGTGGGTGTAGTGAACATCGCGGGCCTCAAAACCTGCTCGTTCGCGTGAAAGACCTCCGGGACCAAGTGCCGAAAGCCTCCTTCTGTGAGTGACTTCTGCCAATGGGTTAGTCTGGTCCATGAACTGCGATAACTGCCCAGAGCCAAAGAATTCACGCAAACATGCAGCAACCGGTCTTACGTTGATTAATTCCCGGCCTGTGACTTCATCAAGATTTGGTACGGTAGTCATGCGTTCTTTTACGATACGTTCCATTCTGAGCAAGCCAATTCGTACCTGATTTTGCAGCAATTCGCCGATTGAGCGCACTCTCCTGTTACCCAGATGGTCAATGTCATCGCTTTTCTTGTCCTGTTCTTTCATTGCGAACATTTCTTTCATGATTGCGACAACGTCATTCAGGGTTAATAATTTCTCGTTCTCCGTGACTGACATGTTGAGCCTTCGATTTAGCTTATATCTGCCTACGCGTCCGAGTGTGTAGCGTCTTGGGTCCTGAAGCATAGATTTGAAGTATTCCCTTGCGTTCTCAACTCTTGCGGGTTCGTTTGGCCTTAGCTTCCTGAAAATTTCCTGCATTGCCTCATCGGGGCTTCTTGTAGTGTCCTTCTCGAAGGTCAGGGCAAACGAAGGATCCATGTCATAAACCATGATACCGCCTTGATTATTTTCGTCAGCATTGTAGAGAATATCGAGTACTTCACGGGTTACAGGCTTGCATTTGCCTACGAGTAATTTACC
>JAFSQO010000331.1 GCA_017446645.1 Synergistaceae bacterium
GTTAAGTTTGTGGACTGTTGATGCTTTTAATGCTATAATGTATATACATCAAAAACAGAAGGAGGGCATGACAATTTGAGAAAACGTATTGACAATACCGACTGCCACTGTCTGAAAATAAGGCGGAGCGCAGAGAACGTTATACGCTTTTATGATGATATTCTTGCACCCTCCGGAATTACTGTCAGGCAGCAATCTCTTCTTCATGCCATATCAGGACATGAAGGCTGTAATGTCCGTGAGCTTTCAGAACTGACTGAGTTAGACCGCTCGACACTTGCCAGAAGCTTGAAGCCGTTATTGAGTGCAGGACTGATTTATGACGCAAAAGAAAAAAACGCAAGGGACAGCATGTTATTTTTGTCTGAAAAGGGCCGGGAAGTCTACGATAACGCCGCGAAATTATGGGCCGAAGCTCAGAAACAGTATGAAGAAAAAATCGGCATAGAAAAAATCAGGACGCTTGAAGAAATTCTTGAAACGCTGCAATACTTATAGAGGGGATTTTTTTGCCTGCATTGATGTATATACAAGAAAGGAAGATTGCATTTCATGGCAAACGTAGGAAAAGAACTAGCATTACTCACAGCAGGTACTCCGGAACATTTTAACGCTCTGACAATAATGTTCGGGGCAGAAGGCATGATATGGGGCAAAGATTCGTATTTTGCATTCATAAAGCCTGAACGCTACACGTGGGAATTTGTGAGGGACAATGATTACTTCACGGTCTCTTATTTCCCGAAGGAACTTAACGGGATTCATAAGGTTTTCGGATATAAGTCAGGCCGTGATGTCGACAAGGTGAAGGAAACAGGAATAACTCCGGAATTTCTTGAACACGGAGTAGCTTTTAAGGAAGCAAAAGAAGTGTACGTGTGCAGAAAGCTCTACATGAAGCAGATGGACAGAGATGCAGAACCTGCCGAAATCGTAGCAAAATACGATGACCCGAACGACATTATTTACGGTGAATGCCATTATGCAGTCATTGGCGAGATAATAAAACACATTGTCAGGAACTAAAAATATAAAACCCTCCCGGACTCTTCAGGAGGGAATAAAATTATAATCAACGAAGAAAGCTCACAGCCTCAATATTCTGATTGTCATTCACTGTCAGACACTCGCTGCCTTCAGGTGTAATCAGGTAATCGTCCTCAATTCTGAGTCCTCCCCAGCCTTCAATGTAAATTCCAGGCTCAATAGTAACGACATCGCCAGCCTGCAAAATATCTTTTGAAGTCGGAGAGAGTCTCGGAGCTTCGTGAACTTCAAGCCCCAAGCCATGACCCAGTCCATGCAGGAAATTCTCACCGTAACCTGAGTCAGCGATAACTTTTCGTGCAATCGAGTCAACTTCGACTCCTGAAATTCCGGGCCTGAGAGCTTTTACTGCCTCATGATGCGCCTTTATGAGAATATCGTTAATTTCGCGGGCCTTATCACTCACTGAACCCAATGCAAAATTTCGGGTTATATCGCTCATGTAGCCCTCGACCATTGCGCCGTAATCTACGGTCACTGTTTCGCCCTGAGCAAATTTCTTCATGGTAGCAGGAGCATGACACATCGCGGATCTTTCACCAGAGGCAACGATAAAGTCATCATGTGCCCAGCCTTTTTCTGCACCGAGTAATTTTATTTCCTGCATGAGTGCTATATCGAACTCGATTTCTGTCATTCCGTCATGGATTTTCTTTAACGTGTTTGCATATGCTTGACGGCCGATTACTGCTGCCTGCCTGATTAATTCTACCTCGTGAGGGTCTTTGCAGCGTCTTAAAGTTTTTATCATGTCCGAAGCGTCAATCCACTCTGACTTGTTAATCGGAGCAAAATATTTCGTAAAGTCAGCATGTGATATTTTCTCTGCCTCAAATCCGACACGCCTGTAGTTTGACTCCCTGATTATCTGAGCGATATATTCATTCAGGCTCTTCTCGTTCTGGATAATAATTTTATATGGTGATTGCTGCTTTGACTGGGTCTTATAGCGTCCGTCAGTGATTAGTGTTGCGTCATCATGAGAGATAATCAATGCTGCAGAACTTCCCCTGAAGCCCGAAATATAGTGACAGCTCTCGGAATTAGCGCGCTCGTTCACTATTAACGTGAAGACATCGATATTTCTTGCCTGCATTAACTCTCTTAACTTTTCGACTCTTGCCTCTATTATTGTTGCGTTCATTATTTGCTCCTCTAACTTTACTCTTTACTCTATTTCAACGTAGCGTCCGATTATCCAGCCCCTGAGAGCTTTTTTTTCAGGTTCGACAAGATACCAGACTTCACCCTTAACTCTTTTCTCGTCAAAGATAGTCATCCAGTCATAGTTATCGAATTTGCCGATAATTTTAGACTTTGTCCCTGGTGTTTCACGAAATCTAACATTATCGCCTGTGCAGTGTCCAAACATGGGGAATTTTGACTCAGGTGCCGGCCTTGAACCCTTTACAGACATTTTCAGGTAATACAACGTTGCTGCGTCAATGTCCTCGTCTTCGTCTTCTTGATTTTGGACATCGATAGCGAGATAATAATCTTCTGTTACGTCTGGGATTGTGTAATTGCCCTTCCCTATTGAGAGCAGCTTTATCTTGTCGCCTGTGCCTCTCAGTGAAAAAATTTCCCGTAACGCCTTGCCGGTAACTCTAAAAGGCTCTGAAGTAGTTACGGCTATTGCAGGTTTCTCCAAATGACGGCCTTCTTCTATGAATATATTTGCTATAACTGAAGGGTGGTCGTCCTGAAGCGTAATTTCAAATGGCTTTGGCATAGTGATTTTCTTTGTGCCGTTGACTTCTATCTCGTCAGAGTCTCCTGTTATCAGCGTTAGATTGCCTTTGAACGTGAGGGTCTCTTGAGCAGCACAAGCAGCAGTGAAGAGTGATAATGCAATTACGAGTGCCGTTACAAAGATTTTGCGAGTCATAGAAATAATACCGCCTTTCGTGATTATAATTGCAAATTATACAGCGAATTATTTACTTCATGAAAACTTTTGCGCTAAAAGCGTTTTGTGGTAGAATTCTACATTATTTCGCCCTGTTAAACGTTCAGGGCAATTTTTGCAATTTCACAGAAGGAGTCCTGAATACATAAAA
>JAFSQO010000332.1 GCA_017446645.1 Synergistaceae bacterium
TCTTCGAGCTTTACTGAAGTGAAAATGCCTGCGCTCTGGTCATAGACTTCAAAGCTGTTTACGTCAGCATAAACGTCCGTGATTTCGCTGTGAGGCAGTGAGATAATTACCTTGTCGCCGTCAAAGCGTTCTGAAACCTGAGCCTTTGACAAATCGCAAGCACATACTATAGTGCCGTAATATTTCAGCATGAATTTTCGAGTCGTCCCAGGGAAGTTCATGTTAAGAAACGGGATTTTCACACCGCCGGAATACGATACTATTGACTGGAAACTCTCGCGGATAGTGGCAAGTTCGCTGACGTTCTTGATGCCTGCAAGTATCGTTGACCTTACTGAACGGTTCGGGGTTATTGTGCTGGGCGATTTTTTGCGGGTAAACAACAAGACATTTATTGTAATCGAAATTACTAATGCAAGTGTAATGATTATTGCTGTCAAATTAATTAATCCTCCTGTTCTTGTTCTTGTTCGTGAAAATTTTTTACTCTTTGATAATAGCATAATTATCTGCAATTTGTCTTAGATAGAAATAATTATTGCTATGCTTAATGCTTAATTCTTAATTAATAAGTGTCTTGTTTGGCCTGAGTTGTGAGAGTGAAAGTTCGTTAATTTTAGAATTATAAAATTTCCCCTCACCAGTCACGGCAAGGGGTATATTATTATGCTTATGAACTAGAATACTGCGTAGTCGCTGTCTCTTAAATCCGCGATAAACATATGACCAGGAGCATGAGTTATCGCAAAATCCGGCTTTGCTGCCATGATTACAGCCTGAGGAGTAACTCCGCAAGCCCAGAAGACAGGAACTTCACCGGGCTTAATCTCTACGGCATCACCAAAATCCGGCTTGTTAATATCCTTAATGCCTATCCCAGCCGGGTCACCAATGTGAAGAGGAGCACCATGTACAGCAGGAAAACGTCCCGTACATAATACAGCCTTGGGAACCAGGTCAGCAGGTATCGGCCTCATTGAGACTACCACAGGGCCGCTTAGACGACCTGCTGGTTTGCACTGAATATTAGTGACGTACATGGGAACGTTACAGCCGCATTCGATATGCCTGACAGGGATACGAGACTGCAGCATAGCACCTTCAAATGAGAACGAACACCCAATCATGAAGCCGACAAGATCATCGCGCCAGTATTTCGTAACGTCAGTAACTTCGTCAACAAGCTCGCCCTTCTTCCAGACCCTGTAACGGGGAATATCTTTTGCAATGTCAGCACCGGGAGCGATTAATTTCGGCTCAGTGCTGCCAGGTTCAGTAATATCAAGGATAGGACATGGCTTCGGGTTCCTCATAGCAAAGACAAGGAAGTCGTAGGCTATTTCTTTCGAGAGAACAGCCAAATTCGCCTGAACATAGCCTTCACACATTCCAGAGGTTGGCCTGTCCCATTCACCGGCACGAATCATCTTGCGAACTTTCTGGGGACTATAAGCAGCATAATCACTAGGTTTTGTCATTGTAAAGTCATCTCCTTACTAAACTGATTAATTTTAATTCACTAAATCTCTTAGAGGCACGATTTCGATACCAGCCTCGATTAAACGCTTTCTCAAAGTCTGGGCCATCTGGACAGCAGAAGGCGAATCACCATGAAGGCAGATTGAATGAGGACGAAGATTTACGATTGTCCCGTCAATTGCTTCGACTATACCTTCTTTGACCATTTTGATAACGCGTTGGGCAGCGACTTCGACATCTTTAACGAAAGCACCTTCCATTTTTCTGGGAACAAGTGAGCCATCATTCATGTAGCCTCTGTCAGCAAATGCCTCGGCAGCGTAGGGAATGCCGATTTTCTCTGCAGCTTCGTCGAATTTCGAGCCTGCGAGTCCCATGAGAATTAAATCCCCTCCTGCGTCTTTTACTGCCTGAGCAAGTGCAAGAGCTTCTTCTAGTTTCTTTGCAGCACTGTTGTACATAGCTCCGTGAGGTTTTACGTGCTGTAATTTAATTCCCGAAGCCTCACAAAAAGCCCTTAATGCTCCAATCTGGTAAAGAGTATCGGCGTAGAGTTCATCGGGTGAGCAGGCCATGTTGCGCCTTCCGAAGCCCTTTATATCAGGATAAGCTGGGTGAGCACCTACAGCAACTCCGGCAGCTACGGCCTCTGCTACAGTCTTCTTCATGACCAGCGGATCGCCTGCATGAAAACCGCAAGCAACGTTAGCAGAAGACACGAAGGTCAAGACATCGGCATCTTGTCCCATTTTCCAAGCACCGAAACTTTCACCTAAGTCGCTGTTTAAATCAACTTTATAAGACACATAAATACCCCCTTCTTATAATCTTTCCCAAGTGACGAAAAACTTCTCGCCATTGACTATTACGTTCATTGCCCCGCTTTGTGCCTGAGTCTGCGGCACTGTTTGAGCAGGAGCAGGATTAATTGCTTCTTTAGAGTTAAGAGCTTCAGTTACGTGAGTTCGTAATGCATTCAATGCCTGAGATTCTGCTTTAGAGATTTCGATTCCCTGTTTCTGGGTTATCTCTGAGAACTTCACAGGCGAGCCGGGCATGAACTGGCTCAATCTTGCAACATCGAGGGCATGAACCACTCCGATTTTTACGTAGCCCCCTGTAGTCTGTCTGTCAGCCATCATTACAATCGGAAGACCTTGACCGGGAATTTGCACTGCTCCCATAGGAATTGCATCTGAAACTATGTCAGGGCCTTTGAGGTGTTCGATTATTTCTTGGCCTTCCATTCGGGTGCCCATTCTGTCAGACGAAGACGATATTTTGTATTCAGCAGACAAGAAAGTTTTGATGCCTTCCGGGTTAAAATGATCGTCTTGAGGGCCTAATACAGTCCTTAATGGTTTATTGCCTGAATAATCAGGCCGCAGATTTTCAGGGCAACTGATACCGGCCTTAAAAATTCCTGCCTGGCCTGTAACGAGTTCGTCATCTTGGGTGAGCTTTCTGCCTTCAAGTCCTCCGATTTTGGCCTTCATGTAGGTGCTTCGGCTCCCCATGACTACAGGGACATCAATGCCTCCTGTAACGCAAAGATAAGCCCTGAAGCCTCTGCCGCAAACTCCTCCGAAACTCAGGACATCATCGTGCTTAACTGCTAAGACAGTCCAGTTTGGTACAGGCTGGCCGTTAAGTTTTGGCTGCAGGTCTCCGCCAGTGATTGCTATTGCCCCTTCACCGTCTTTAAAGATTACAGTTGCACCCATCATGGTCATCTCAAGTCCCGCAGCGTTGTCAGGATTGCCGAGTAAGATATTGCCGCGAGTCAATGCAGGTGCGTCCATTGCTCCGCTGACTGGCATTCCGATTGCCTGATAGCCCCATCGCCCTAAATCCTGCACTGTCGTTAAAGGTCCTGGAGAGCGAATTATGAGCTTCATGTTAAGCACTCCCCCTTTGCCTGTATTCAATTTTGTAGGCCCCTGAGTTTGCCTGCTCTTGAATTTCTTCGTAGCGTGCCATGTCAACAGGATAGAATTTAACCCACATTCCGGCCTGAATAGCTACAGCAGGGTCTCTATATGGGTCATAGAGTTCGTAGGGAACGCGCCCTATAATCCGCCAGCCTCCGGGACTCGCGATTGAGTATGCGCCGGCCTGAGCACCGCCGATTGCAACGCTGTTAGCAGGAATGAATTCACGGGGATTTTTCAGTCTGGGAGTTTCCAGTGAAGGGTCCATTCCGCCCAGATACGGGAAACCAGGGGTAAATCCATTCATGAAGCAATACAACGGTGACTCGCAATAGCGTTTTATGACTTCTTCAGGTGAGAGCTTAGTGTGTTCTGCAACGTCATGTAAATCAGGACCGAACTCTCCGCCGAAAAATACA
>JAFSQO010000333.1 GCA_017446645.1 Synergistaceae bacterium
ATCGATTGCTCCTGTAGCATTGTTGTAACTTATGCCTCCAGTAGTGAAATACAGAACTGCATGGCCGGTCTCGTGTGTCAGAGTGTCAAGTCCGATAGCACGGGTCAAATCAAACTTTGCACTATCGTATATATCTCCGACGCTGATAGAGTAATCGCCCTTACTAAAGCAGGCGTTATCGCTATAACCTGTCCTGTGAGTTTTAAGTTTTACTGTCATGCCTTCGCCGTCAATGGAATTCCTGTTAAACGTATCCTTCCACCATTTGAGAACCGTCCGCATGTTCGTGTAAGCCGAAATCTGGTGCCTGTCCGTCCATGAAGCTTTTTTGCTGATTCTTACGGGGTTGTCAAGGTCATTGTCTAAATACACTATGACTTCGGGTGAGCCGTTATCCCTGAGAGTCCTGCTCCCTGTAAAAAGATTTTTGTTGACTGGGAAAGTTTTTCGTTCGCCAAGTTCATCAGTTGCAGAGTTATTTACTATATATGTGCGTAGATTGCTGGACGTTTCTATTATCTCTAGGGTTATCCCGTTTACTATAACATCATCGTTGACAGGTATTTCTCCGCCGTCTTGAGTAATATATCCTGCAACTCTCACGATAAAGGCGATAACCGGTGCTGCTTCGTAGTCTCTGCCAAGTGAGTAAATTACGCGTTTAGTGCTGATAACTTCCAAGCCTGACGAATCTTCGTAAGAGTCCAAAGCTGCCTCCTCTGCCTGAGCCTGAGTGTTTCGAGTGTAGAGTCCATTCGCTGAGTCAAGTTTCTCTGAAGCAATGAACGTTGAGCTAAGAAAATCCGTATCACCTGAAGTATTAGCCGAGACCATTACAGTCCTTCCATAGACTTCAAGTTTTTCTGTAGAGCCGTCCATTTCGTGAACCTGCTTGAATGAATACTGCGCTCCGTATTCGTCCCTGAAGGTTTTCATGAGACTTAACTCGCTATATGGGTCATCAATTCCAAGCGATTCGCTAAGTCCCTGCACTGCGTCTAATGCATCGTCAGCGTTTTCGACTTTAAGCTCTGAAAATTGGCCGTCAATGTGCCTGATTTGGTCTTCATCGTAAAGAATATTGAACTCGTCGTTATCCTGGTTCATAATTTCTATTGCATCAGGGGGCAACGGGTCAGAGTCTATAACGTCATTAATGTCCCTCGTCCTTGAGTGAATAACACACAAAGCGAAGACCCTGCTGAGATCTCCTGCATTTGCCGTGAGAATAACCTGAGAGTCTTGCCCTGAAGGACGCTTGACATACTCCCCATACCTAAAGGCAGGGGATTCTGGCCTCAACGAACCTTGCCTGTCAAGACAGGTCTTACGGGTTCTCCTCCAATGGTTGATGCCCCAACCATATAATGTTTTTAATGCTTGTACTTCACAGGTTGGCGGATTTTACCCCCTTACTCAACCTGCGAGAAAATAATAAAGCAAAAGCAAGAAATATACAATGGTAAATTATACGGAGCCATTCATCCCCATGAATAAATTTCCGGCTGTTCTTTGGTAAATGCTGCTCGTGAATTTCCGTCATTCCCGCCGCCGCTTCCTCCGCCACAGCCTGAAAGTATCGCGGTGAACTACCGCCACTTATAGAAGTGTC
>JAFSQO010000334.1 GCA_017446645.1 Synergistaceae bacterium
GTTAATCTTTTCACGACAAGACCTGCATATACTATATCTTCGACTTCCGGCATTGTTTTCAGGACGCTGACTAAAGGCTCAACATCGCTTGCCGAGTTCACATGTCTCTCGAAATTATAGGGGATTGGGTTATCTCATAACATATCAAGGGCCTTTGACTGAGACCCCATTTTCTCCTGTAACTTTGCAAGGGAGTCTGACGGCGAATATATTTTCATTGCGTGAACGTAATCGAGTGCCTGAATGTTATTAGCAATCTCTTCGACGTTCAGTGTACTGTCCTTGACTAAGTAAGCCTGAACGACTAATTCACTCTCAAGACGCGACAGTAAATTTTCCATATTGAGAGAAAACAGGGTAGTTATTCCAAGAATCCAGAACATTACGCCTGCTGTTATAAGTGTTAGAAACCCCAGCACCCAGTGATTTATAGTCAAACGCCACATATCGCGCAATACGTATTTAATAGTAGTCATTGCAGTGAGTAGCCGCCTCCTTTCTCATCTCGTATTAATTTGCCTGCCTCAAGCTCGATGACCCTTTGTCTTGCTGAATTAACTATATTTTGATTATGGGTTGACATTACAACAGTAACGCCTGCTGCATTAATCGCGAATAAAATCTTCATGACCTCGGCAGCCGTGTGAAAGTCAAGATTACCAGTCGGCTCGTCAGCAATGAATAATGATGGCGAATTAGCGAGTGCCCTGGCTATTGCGACCCTCTGCTGTTCTCCTCCTGAGAGCTGGGCCGGTTTGAATCCCCGGCGTCTCCAGAGTCCTACTTGATTGATTACGTCTTTGGCTCGTTCTTCAACTACTTTCTTGGGTACTGACATAGCTTCCATTACGAATGCAACGTTCTCATAAACAGTAAGACTTGATATTAACCTGAAGTCCTGAGCAACGAGTCCTACATCACGGCGGTAATATGGCACATCGGCACTTCTCATTCTCTTGAGGTCAAAGCCTCCGACAGCTACAACGCCTCTTGAGGGCATGAGTTCCCTTGTAATAAGCCTCAGAAGCGTAGATTTCCCCGAACCTGTCTGACCGATTATGTAAACAAATTCGCCCTGTTCGATATTAAAATTTATGTCAACCAGGGCAGCTATATCAGGCTCAAAAATTTTGCTTACACCTGAAAAAGTTATATTCATAGCGTTAATTCATCAGCTCCTTTATACTTTGCACGTTCTTTCACTGCATCGAGGGTGTCATAATATCCCCAGACTGCATTAATTATCTCGTTAATCGTCATTTTACGGACTTCCTTAAGGACGTTCCATAGTTCGTGATTTAAATAAACCCATACGAAAAATATTGCTTCGGAAATGTTCCCCATTCGGCCAAATCTTCCGTGAATGAGCCAACCGCCTTGAGGATTATAAAGCACTACCGGCGAAATGTTCTGAGCAGCGACTTTCTGGAGTTCCATTTTTGTGAATGAGTAATTCTCCTCAAGTTCTCTCATTGCGTCCTGGTCCGGTAATTCCATTAATGAGAAATAGATTTTCGCAGAATGTTCGCTCTTCTCGAAGTTCTCAGGGTCTGCGCGAAGCCATGCCTTTATCCGGGTAACTTCTTCGAGTTCACTTCTGGACAGGGCAAATCTCAGGGTCCAGTAGGCTTTGTAGAGTCTGGGGTCTTTTCCCATTTCGGAGGCAAAAACTTTTTCGTCAAGATAATCTATTTCTTCACTCACGAATGCAGGGTGATACTTCAAAAAAGTCTTTAATAACTGGACTGTAGCGACGTGCTGGCCCGGAGGTTCGCACAGCATGAATAAATCCTTGCGCAATTCATTCACTACGCTGGCAGGTATTATCATGGTGCTGCAATCCTGATTCTTCAATGCCAGTCTAGTGTCATCATATAGAAAAACTTTTTGCGGACGTGTATCTTTATTAGCGTTCAAGTCCGAGTATATCCAGTTATTGCTGTCAGTACCCAGTAAATATTTATTATGAGGGAGCAGTACCATCACTGCAGGTTCATCGGGCAGTGTCATACCTTCAGGGACATACTCAGGCGGAAGGGTTGCCAGTTTTCCGTTGGACATTAATTCAAGCAGCAATTTTTCTATCTCCTTTCTAATTTATATTTATATTTGCATTTATATTATCATCACGCAATAACAAGCCATGCCTTAATCCGTTAATGCTGACTATGCATGAATCAGCGTTCAGAATTTTCAGGGCCTCGAAGATTATGCAGGCACTCCCAAGAATGACATCGGCCCTTGAAGCAGGCAGTCCTATTATATTTTCACGTTCACTTAGCGTTAATGAGGCATACATACGAATTTGACGGACTATATCACGGGTTGTCAGTACAGAGCCATGAAGTTTTGAGGGCATGAAACTTTCGCAGGCATTCTTAACGCTGGACATAGCAACTACTCCGCCTCCGACTCCGATTATGTGAATGTGAGAGTTATTTTCTCTGAATGAAGCTATATCGTGTTCATGAAATAATTTCCCTACGAATTCTATTGCATTGTCGCATGTAGATTTGTTAAAGGGTTTATCGCGTTCATTAAAGAATTTCTCTGAGAGATTCACCGCACCAACCGGGACACTGATAACTTTTTTCACGCCCTGAGCCTCAGAATCCAGAGAGCCAGAGACAAATTCAGTGCTGCCTCCTCCTGTGTCGAACATTATGACGCTGCCGGAGAAGTTAAAGCCGTCAACTGCTCCGAGCCATGAGTATTTTGCCTCTTCAATCCCTGAGAAGACATGAACGTCAAGCCCTGTAGCTTCTTTAACGAGTTTTATGAATTCATCAGCATTTTTCGCAGTTCGTAATGCCATAGTCCCAACCAGAAAGATTTCGGATTTATTAACGCCTGACGATTTCGCACGCGATACCATTCTTGCAACGGTATTGCAGGATCTCTTCATGCTTTCGGGATTTAGCACACCGGTAGAGTTCATGCCCCGCGACAGTCTCACTACTTCAGTTTCGTCACGGATTATGTTTACTTTGTTCTTGTTTATCTTGGCAGTGCGCATTTTGATTGAGTTACTGCCTATGTCTATAACCGTCCTGATCATTACGACCTCCTGAGTGACTCCTGAAAGACAAAGCAGAACGCCGTCGCAGGAATAGTAAACAACAGGCCAAGAGTTCCGGCCAAACCCTGCACTATTTCCTGAGCAATATATGGATCGTTGAGTATACCGGTAAATTCAGCACCAGCCGAGCAGATTAATACGGCCATAGGCAAGGAGCTTCCCATGTAGGCAAGAATCAGGGTGTTAATCATGCTGCCAAGAACTTCGCTGCCTACGTTAAGACCAGCAAGCAATAATCTGTCTAACGGGATATCCTCGTCATAGTCAACGAACTCGGACATCGAAGCAGTAACAGAGACTCCGACATCGAGGACTGCACCGATTGAGCCGATTAAGACAGAAGCAAGCAGCAAGCCCCTCATGTTGAGTTCAGGAATTGTCGAAGCCAACAAAGCCGCACCCTCACCAGCAAGACCTGAGAGCTGCCAGATATAGACCATCAAGGCTCCGCAGGCAAACCCGCATAACACTCCGCCGAGACTTCCCAGTAAGGCAACGAGCATATAACGGAAATGCCTGACAACACACAATATAGTTACAGTTGAGATTATGATGACCGAAGCAATTGCCAGCAGTACCGGTGACCAGCCTTGAGTAATCAGGGGAATCATCGTAAAGATTAACACTGCAATAGAAGCCCCAAGTCCCAAGAGTGCGAGAAACCCGCGAGTGCCGGTTAAAGCAATCAGCAGGACACATACAGCCATCACCAGACCTGCAACATAGGGAACCCTGAACGAGTCGGCTATAGAGTACTGGGTTCTACCGTCATCGAACATGTCCCAGACAAGTAAGTAACGCCTTCCTGGGACGACTTCCAAACTGCTTCCTGAGAGTCTTATTGTCTTGAGGGTTATTAGCTCGTTAGAGTGATTGCCTGATAAGACCTGAAGGACAAGACTGCGTTCAAGTGTCTCGTAATTGTCATTTTCTTCGTCAATATTCTCGTGTTTGACAACGCTTTCAGGGCCTGCTTCTATAACGCGCACGATTAATGACTCGTTGTTGTTCCAGTTTTTGACGGCTAAATAATCAACGGCGTAATAAAATCCCAGTGAGATTAACAGGGCAATAAATATCTTAGCGAAAAATTTCACGATAAATCGACCGATGCAAAAAACATAATAATACTTCTTTTA
>JAFSQO010000335.1 GCA_017446645.1 Synergistaceae bacterium
ACTCGGCGGTAAGGGTGAAGTCGCTGTAATCACAGGTTTGCTTGAGCAGTCAACCGGTGTAGACAGAAGAGCAGGCTTCTTAAGGGCATGTGCAGAATATCCCGGAATCAAAGTCGTAGCGGAGCAGGGTGCAGAGTGGTCCTCAGATAAGGCTTTCGACGTTATGACAAATATCCTGACGGCTCATCCGGATCTTAAAGGCGTATTTGCTTGCAACGACCAGATGGCAGTCGGAATGGTCAACGCAGCTGAAGCAGCAGGCAAGAAACCCGAAGACTTAATTCTCGTTGGATATGACGGAATCCTTGACGCTGTCAACATGATTCTTGAAGGCAGACTCGACGCCCTTGTTTCACTTCCAAATCTTGACGAAGGTTCAATGGGTGTAAAGCTCGCAGTAGCTCTGATTCAGAATCCTGATTATCATTATGACCGCGAAATTCTTTACGATTGCACGCTCGTTACCGGAGAGTTCATCAAGGGACTCACTGACCAGACAATTTATGAGTATGCAGCAGAACGTTTCCCGCTCAGAGGCATTACTGAAAAAGGATATTAGTATTAATCAGTTAGGGGGCTGTGCGTTATGTGCAGTCCTCTTTAATTTATTTTATCAGAGTTACAGAGGTGATAAACATAAAAATGGGAAACGAAGATTACGCCCTTTCATTCAAGAATATCTGCAAGACCTTTCCGGGAGTCAAAGCCCTTGATGACGTGAGCATGAATTTCAAACGTGCTACTGTCTCGGCTTTAATGGGTGAAAACGGAGCAGGCAAGTCGACTCTCATGAAAATTCTTTCCGGAGCATACAGTCGTGACTCAGGAGAAATAATTCTCGACGGCAAAGAACTTCCCAAACAATACTCGCCAATGGAAGCAAGAAAGATGGGAATTTCGATTATTTATCAGGAATTAAGCCTCATGAACGAGCTTACTGTAATGGAAAATATTTACATGTGCAACGAGCCTCTGAAATTTGCCGGAGTAATCGACTTTCGCAAAATGCAGGAGCAGGCCGAGAAGCAGTTAATGCGCTTGAACGCCAGTTATATTTCTGCAAGGGAGAAGGTCGGGAATTTATCTCTGCCCCAAAAACAGCTTGTAGAAATCGCAAAGGCATTAGCTCTTGAATGCAAAGTCTTAATAATGGACGAACCTACAACTTCTCTGACTGATGAGGAAACTGCGCAGCTCTTTGACGTTATTAACATGCTGAAGGCTCAGGGCATCACGATAATTTATATTTCTCACAGGATGAACGAGATTTTCCAGATCTGCGACTCTGCAATAGTAATGAGAGACGGCAAACTCGCGGGAACTATGGACGTAAAGACAGGCAGCGAAGACCAGTTAATCGACATGATGACGGGGAAATTGCTAAATACAGGAAATATCGACCGCAAAACTTTTGACGAGGGGCAGCCTTTAGCACTCGAACTTTCGGGAGTCTCTGACGGAGGGTTCATTAAGGACTTAAGCATGAAACTCTACGAGGGCGAAGTTCTGGGGATTGGCGGACTTGTTGGCTCAAAGCGTACTGAATTATTCAGAATGATCTGCGGAATTGACCCAATGAAAGCCGGAGTCGTCAAGATTAAAGGCAGCGAAGTCCATATCACCCACCCCGGTGAAGCTATCAAGAATGGCATAGGCTAT
>JAFSQO010000336.1 GCA_017446645.1 Synergistaceae bacterium
CATATCGACATCATGGTAACCGGAACTGACGAAATCGAAGGCTTAATCACAGCTGGCGACATAGTCCCGTTACTTGCTCTATGTGAGAAGAGAATGAAGCGTTATCCTGATGTTGAATGCTCTGTAGAACTCGGCATTAACTCAGTGCTTGGCCCTGCAAGAGGTATCTTCGCAAAGAAGGGCACTCCCAAGGAAGCAATTGACGTTCTTGTTGCTGCTATCGAGAAGGCATCACAGGATCCTTCATGGCAGGCTTTCCTTGTTCAGGGCTGCTACGATGAGAGACCGGGCTTTGCCGGACCTGAAGAATACGCAAAGGCTTGCGAGGAAGACTACAAGTTACTCAGCGATTATCTCAAGGCTGAAGGCGTTATGAAGAAGGATTATTACTCTAAATAATTTCACGCATTGTCGGCGGGGTAAACTCTTGCCCCGTTTTTGTTTGCTTATGATTGCATTACGAAAGGAGAGAAATTTTCACTGTGTTTGAATTAATCTGTAACGTCTTGTTATGGCTGGGACTTCTCTATGCCTACTGTTTCAATGTATTAGAGGCTCCAATACCTGACAGGACTGCGAGAAATCCGTATACCCTGAAGCCTGATATTTGGCCGAAAGCTATAATTATTCTGTTATTAATCTGTATCGCCATAAATATCATTAATATAATCCGCAAGAATAAAAATAACCCGGAGTTCTCACTTGACTCTTTATTAACTATCAGGGCCAGAATGTGCATAGGTATTGCCTTAGTACTTGCTGCCAGCTTTATTCTTGAACCTCTGGGCTACATGGTCACGTGTTTTCTTGTCTTATTCTTTTATGGCCTTTTACTCGGTCAGACTCATGTAATCAGACTCGCATTCATGTCAGTGATCTTGACGCTTGTCCTGTATGTAGTGTTCAGCGTCCTGTTATCCGTAAATCTTCCGAGAGGCACGATACCGGAATTGCGAAACTTCTCGCTCTATATTGAAAGCATCGTAGCTTCCGTAAAAGCTGCTATCATGTAAAGGAGGTCTAACAATCATGACAACTTGGGAATTATTTGCAAACGGTTTCAGCGTCCTAATGGATCCTTACACTTTCATGATGGTAGTCTTTGCTATCGTAGTCGGCACGATTTTCGGAGCTTTACCCGGTGTCAGTGCAACAATGGCCGTAGCTCTGGGTCTGCCTTTCACTTACTCAATGCAGCCTATACCCGCAATAGTCTTTCTCGTTGCTATATACTGCTCATCAATCACAGGAGGAAGTATCACTGCAATACTCTTCAAGATACCCGGTGTTCCTTCAAGTGCTCCAACGACATTTGACGGCTATCCTATGGCTCAACGCGGAGAGGCAGGCAAGGCTCTGGGTATAGCTCTGGGAAGCTCTGCAATTGGCGGTCTTGTCTCTGCTTTGGCAATGCTCACGCTTTCACCGCAATTAACTCAGGCTGCTTTGTCATTCAGTCCGTCTGATATATTTGCGATTACGTTCATGGGCTTGTCTATTCTCACGTGCCTTGACAGCAAGAATATCCTGAGAACCCTGATATCCGGCTTACTGGGTTTATTACTTGCCTGTGTCGGCCAGGATCCTATGTACGCAGTTCAGCGTCTGACGTTTGGAAGCGGCGAATTAATTGCAGGACTTGAGATGATACCGGTCTTAATAGGCATCTTCGCAGTTACAGAAGTCTTGAAGCAGACAAAGAAGCGCGACAAACTTGCAGCAGATCAGGGGACAGCAAGCGTCAACACAAAAATGCCTTCGTTCAAAGAATGGTGGGGCATTAAATGGCTGTTGGCACGCTGCTCTGTAATCGGCACGATAATTGGAATTTTGCCCGGTGCTGGAGCTACAATAGCGTCGTTCTTGTGCTATTCGAGTGAGACGAAATTATCTAAATATCCTGAGAAATTCGGGACTGGCATTATTGACGGTATTGCTGCCTCAGAGACTGCAAACAATGCTGCTACAGGCGGAGCTATGGTGCCGTTGCTTTCACTGGGAATTCCGGGAGGTAACGCTGCTGCCGTCATGATGAGTGCTCTTGTCCTGAAGGGTGTACAGTTAGGGCCGTTGCTTCTGGTCAATCAGCCGCAATATTTGAGCGCAACATTTGCCTCTATGGTCGTAACGAATATCTTGATGGTCGTCGTAGCTATCGGAATTGCTAAAGTATTTGCCCAGATTTTGGCCGTGCCTTACTCGTATTTAGGGCCGATTATAATAATGCTCGCTATTATTGGCTCCTATGCTACTAACATGAGCATTGCTGACGTGAAGATCATGGCTATTGCAGGCGTTATCGGGTTAATAATCTCGGCGTGCCACTTCAACAGTGCTGCGTTAATTCTTGGCCTGGTTCTGGGAGTAATCTGTGAAGGGAACTTCAGCAGGGCTTACACGATTTCACGCGCTAATCTGGTGAACATGTTCGCCAGACCTGTTGCCGGGACTTTAATGGTCATCAGCATTATCTTGCTGGTATGGCCGGTCGTCTCGCAATTATTCAGAAAAAAGACAAACGACTAATAATTAATGGCTTAGTGGGTAGCGAGTAACTGCCCACTAGTTATTTTTTCGCAGTAATTCAAGTGTCTGAGGGTCTTGTTTACCGTCAAAGAATTTGCATAATGCCTTGTGAAAGACTGAATTATCTTCACCTGACGCTATAGCAAACAACGTCATGCATGAATGCAATTTTACGTCATCGAAGCCCATTATATTGCCAGCATTGCAATCTGTGAGAGCAAGTAGTGCCTGGGTTATCTCGATGAGCCTCGTACCTAATACAGGGTGAGCAAGGTAGCTTCTGGCCTCGTCAAGGTTCTCTATGCCGTAATCGTATGAACGTGATGACCTGCCAAGCCCCCGGAGCTGCGGGAATATGTACCAGATCCAGTGGCCTCGCTTCTCGCCTGAACGTATTTCACTGAGTGCCGTGTCGTAGTTGTATTTCTGAGCTTCTACAAATCTTTCGAGATCATAGTCTTTCATGATAAAATTTCCTTTCATGTTATATTATGCTATATCATGTTACAAAATTTCTTTATGTTATATTATTATATACACATTCATAATATAATTCACGACATAGACATAGAGATAAGAGAGAGAGGGATAGAGAACTTTGCTGCTGACACATGAAGAACGCCCTGAACTGCTTGAGTGCCTGCTCGATATGGGAGAGATCTTGCTGGAGAACGGAGCCGAGATTTCCCGTGTCGAAGATACTTTAGTGTGGACTGGCAAGGCTTACGGAGCAAAACAAGTTGACGCATTTGTAATTACCTCGATAATTATCTTGAGCATTGAATTCGCTGATCCTCGTAATCCGGAATTAGAGTTAGAGGCATTGACAGGAACCCGAAGGATTTACTCAAGCACGGGAACATATTTTCACAAGATAGAAGAAATTAACTCACTTAGCCGCAAGATTTGCAGTGAGCGTATTTACCTGCACGAATTCCGCTCTTCACTGAATGAGATTGCAGCAATGACCAAGAACGATAATTTAGTGACATTCGGAGGTGTTATAGCTGCCGGAAGTTTCGCAGTATTTTTCGGCGGCTCCCTGAATGACGGGGTAGTTGCTTCACTCTTTGCTGTTATGATTACGGCTTTGCAAAATAAGCTCGGTCATACCCAAGTCAACACTTCAGCTTCAAATTTGCTTATCTCGCTGATCACTGGCCTGTGCGTCGGCTTTCTGGGTAAGGTTTTTACTGTCCTTCACGTTGATAAAATCTTAATTGGTGACATAATGCTTTTAGTGCCCGGTCTGGCAATGACTAACTCAGTCCGAAATATTCTCGTCGGGAATACTATATCAGGAATTATAAGACTAATCGAGAGCTTCATCTGGGCGTTGGCTCTTGCAGGAGGCATCATGACGGCAATGATTATTGTTGAGACGGTGATTAGACCATGACCAGAGAAATTATTTTGCAGTTACTCACGGCATTTACAGGCTCATTTGGTTTTGCGTTATCTTTCGGGATCCGTACGGCTCACTCACTTTATGCAGCATTCGGCGGCTTTCTCTCGTGGGCAGTGTACTTGACAGTTCACGGCTTGAGCAATAATGAATTCCTCGCATGTCTTGCAGCTTCCATAATTGCTATGACATACTCTGAAATCATGGCCAGGCTGCGAAAATCTCCTGCTACGGTGTTCATAATAATCGCCATAATTCCCCTTGTGCCCGGAGGCTCGTTATATTATGCGATGAGTAATGCAGTCATGGGAAATTCAGAAATGGCAGAGTTCTACGCTAATCAGACGTTAATATGGGTTCTTGCAATTTCTGCGGGAATAAGTTTTGTAACTGCAATACACGAATTGCGTTCCCGTAAATAGTGCGCGAAAAAGTTCATTGTGCTAGAATTAGTTCAAGTTTCCACGACACAAAAATTTCACGATTTATTTACTGGAGGTGTTTGTTCAAATGGAGTTAAAAGCGGTAGGGACTGCCGGAACTCTTGAGTCAAGCGATGTAATGATAACACTTGAACCCAAAGACAGCGGCGGTATCGACTTAACCCTTGAAAGCTCTGTTATCAACCAGTACGGAAGGCAGATTAAAGCCCAAGTTCTGGCCTCACTCGAAAGACTCGGAGTGAAGAATGCAAAAGTCATAGTCAACGACCACGGCGCATTGGACTGCACAATCAAGGCTCGTGTAGAGTGCGCATTTTACAGGGGCTGTCAGTGCGACATGGACGGCAAATTTGACTGGGGAGGAGTGATTAGATAATGAGTTTACCCAGACCAAAGCCAGAGAGATTCAGGCTCAGACGCACAATGATGTTCATGAATGCCCAGAAGCCCGGCCTAATCAAAGACGCTTATATTTACGGCGCAGACTCGATTATGCTTGACCTGGAAGACGCTGTTGCAGAGAACCAGAAGGACAGCGCACGCTTCTCACTCTATCACGCCCTCAAGGAAATCGATTACGGCGACACAGAAGTAATCGTGAGAATTAACGGCCTTGACACTCCTCACTGGAAAGAAGACATAAGGGTGTGTGTAGCAGGCGGCTGTGACGGAATCAGAATCGCAAAGACTGAAAGCGCACAGGACGTTAAGACAGTTGACGAAGCAGTAACAGAGGCAGAAAAAGAATTCGGCGTAGAAGTCGGACGTACGCTATTAATGGCAGCACTTGAATCTCCTAAAGGCGTACTCAATGCCTACGAGATTTGCCAGGCTTCACCCAGATTGTTCGGTGTAGCTTTATCTGGAGGCGATTATCGCAAGTGTATGCAGGTAAAAGTCATTCCCGGCGGTATAGAAATGCTCTTCGCAAGGGGCTTAATGCTCAATGCAGCACGTGCAGCCGGAATTCAGTGCTTCGATACTGTATTCACGAACCTGAACGATGATGAGGGCTTCAGGGCAGAAGTCAAGCAGAATGTAGAGATGGGCTTTGACGGCAAGTCATTAATCAACCCGAAACAAATCCCGATAGTACATGAAATGCTTGCTCCTACTCAGAAAGAAATCGCAGAAGCTGAAAAGATAGTACGCGCTTATCGTGAACATGCAAGTGAAGGTGTCGGAGTCTTCACTCTTGACAACGGCAAAATGATAGACATCGCTTTTGTACCTGGTGCAGAAAGAGTCATCAAGTTAGCAAAAGCCAGCGGAATTTACGAGGGGGATCTTTAATCATGAAAAACGCAGTAGGTAGAGAGATACCCGCAGAAGCATTAGCAATAGAGTTAAAGAACGGCAGGAAATACGAGCCGTATCAGGGCAAAGGCTATCGTGACGGCAAATACATCAAGAAAGCCGGACCGACTACGAAGATCTACGAAAATCCCCAGGAGAGCAAAATTCTCCCTTCAATTCGTGATGCAGTAATCGCCTGCGGAATTAAAGACGGCATGACGGTTTCATTCCACCATCATTTCAGAAACGGTGATTATATCGTCAACATGGTCATGAAGGAAATAGTAGCTCTTGGGATTAAAGACATCACTATAGCTGCTTCAAGTCTCGGTGATGCCCATGACCCAATCGCAGAGTATATCGAGCAGGGCATAGTTACAGGCATTCAGACTTCAGGAATTCGCGGCAAAATGGGCGATGTTGTCTCTCACGGAAAACTCAAGACCCCGGCAATATTGCGCTCTCACGGCGGAAGAGTCAGAGCCATTGAAGAAGGAGACGTTCACATTGATGTAGCCTTTATCGGTGCTCCGACTTCTGATGAATACGGCAATGCAAGGGCACTCGGAGGCAAGGGCGATTGCGGAGTGTTGAGCTATGCAGTAGTTGACTCAGAGTACGCTGACAAAGTCGTAGTTATCACGGATACACTCGTGCCTTATCCCAATTTCCCGCCCAGCATTCACGGTGTAAACGTTGACTATGTCGTGAAAGTTGACGAGATAGGCAACCCAAAGAAAATCGCGTCGGCTGCTGCAAGAATGACCCAGAACCCCAGAGACCTGATGATGGCCGAAAACACTGCGAAAGTCATAGCTGCATGTCCCTGGTTCAAAGAGGGCTTCTCGTTCCAGACAGGAGCAGGCGGGCCTTCACTGGCAGTTAATCGCTTCCTTGAGCCTTTAATGGACGCTAAGGGAATTAAAATGTCCTGGGCAATCGGAGGCATTACAGCGGCAATCTGTGAGCTTCAGAGAAAGGGCAAAGTCGGCAAAATTATCGATGTTCAGGACTTCGACACAGGAGCAATCGAGGACATCCGCACTAATCCCAATCACTACGAGATGACTGCAAGCGAATACGCTAACCCGGCAAATAAAGGCGCGTTCGTGAATAAACTTGACTTCGTTGTTCTGGCTGCCCTTGAGGTCGATATTGATTTTAACGTTAATGTCATCACAGGCTCTGACGGAGTTTTGCGCGGAGCACCAGGCGGACACCCTGACACTGCGGAAGGTGCAAAGTGCTGTGTCATAGTTACGCCCCTGACACGCGGCAGAATGGCTACGATCTGCGAACATGTCGTTACTGTAACTACTCCGGGTGACTGCGTTGATGTAGTCGTTACGGATTACGGTACGGCTGTAAACCCGAACAGACCCGATATTATCAAGGCACTCGATGATGCAGGAATTAAGCACGTTCCCATTAAAGAACTTCAGGAGAAGGCATACTCTTTAGTCGGTACACCTGATGACCTCCAGTGGAAGGACAAAGTTGTAGCAATTCTTGAGGCTCGTGACGGGACAATTCTCGACGTAGTAAAGGAAATTAAGCCCTACGAAGATAAATAAGCAAGTGAATTTTCTCCCCTTAAGCGATTAACTCTAATTCTTAGGGGGAGTTATTTTAATGTCTGACGAAGTATTATCGAGAAAGATTGCATATGCGCTGGCATAATCGATACTTGAATGATTAAGCGTTAATATACTTTCTGCTTGAAGGGGATATTTAGGGTCAACATTGCCGACTTCATAAATCCTGTCAGGCTTGCGGGTGTTAAGTCCATAGGCTACGGCTTTGACTGAGTCATTTACGACTGCACTAATCTTTGTGATGTTGCCGAAATTCCTAATCATGATTAATTCTTTTTCGTTCAGGATTAAGTTTTTTGCTGCGTTGAAAAATTCTTTCTCTAAGTCAAATGCAAATGTCAGTGCCTCGTGTTCTTTGTTGTCATAGTCTTTGTATTTGATGTTAATGCTGATTATTCCGTCCTGTCTTTCCGGTTCTATTAACAGGTTCGGAGTTCCTGACCACGTGAAGCCGGTTGATTTATATTCGCGCTCTGAGTCGAACTTGTAGAAGATCTCTCTAATGCTGTCCTGATTCTCTGCTGTTACGTGAAATGCAAGAGGTCTCTCACCGTAAACTCTCACGGGCTGAAGGGTTATTAACGGCTCGTGTTCTTTCAGGGTGAAGACAGTGCCGCCGGGCGTGTAAATTGCGTTCTCAATTGTGAGATTTATCCCCCAGAACAAGACAAGAAGCGTACAGACAGCGGCTATTTCTGCGGTTAGTCCTGTGTCGAGAGTTCTTGCACGGAGCATTAAGGCGCAGGCAATCAGGGCAGTTAATGACATTCCGGCCAAGACAGGGATTAAGGCAGGCCACTTTCTGACAAGCATGAAGCTCACTCCGAAAATCATCACGAAAATCATGTCGGCTCTGAGTGTGAATAACTTTTTGCCTATGATCATTACTACATCGTGCCAGCTCATGTTGGGCAAGTCGGGCATTGTGAACTCTTGAATGTCAGAGTCATCTTCTATGATTCTATTTTTGTGTGCTGAGTGCGATTTTGCTTCTTCAAGTCTTTTCATGTACTGCCAGTATCGCAGAACTTCCTGATAATCAGAATTCCCATGACGTTGAAAGCGTTCAAGATATTTTGCTTCTCGAAAGTCCATGATTAAGTCAAAGATTTTTGCGTCATATACGAAGATTTTATTGTTGTTCGCTGATTTACTCTCCTCACGAATTGCCAGAAGCCTTGAACACCAATCCCGTGAAGCGTTAATCTGATTCAGTGTTCTTGAAATGCTCGATGAGTCCCGTCCTGTCAATAATGCAATGTCCTCAATGTGAAAGAAGACTTTGCCGGAGTCAGAGTCTTGCAGCAAATAATTTTCTTTAGGAGCGCGCGGTATGTATTTTGTCTCAAGATATTCCCTGCGGTCGTCGGGTTTGCCGTGAAAATTCATGAAGTCGTTGATGTAGTCATGAATATTGCGGTGAATGAGTTCGCGGACTTTCGTGAATCTCCTGAACATAGTATTTAATCTCGTAAAAGCTGATTGACTTAACCTGAACGACGGCAAAATATTTTTTTCTCCTTACTGAATTTTTTACGTGAGCCAGATGCATTCGATTTTATGAAGCATTGCTCGTAAAATTAATTATATTACAAATGGCCTGATTTGAGACATGGCACTATTGGTGATAATGCTTGAGCCGGATGCATTCGATTTTAAGCGTCTCATAAAGTATTATCTGTTTAAGATAACAATAACATTCAAAAAATTAGGGAGGATATAGCATGAGATTTAAATTATCGGACAGCGTTATTCAAAGAAATCTCGACGACTTTGTGTATCTTAATGATATGAAGCTGCATGTTCTTACATTGTTAAGTCCTGATATGGCAAAAACTATTGAATTTATGCATGAATGGAAAAGCAAAGAAGATATTTGCAAGTTTTTTATTGATGAATTCCAGATAGACGAAGGACTTGCAGAAGAATATCATACTGACGTTATACAGCCGCTCGTAAAAATGGGAGTCATCGTGTCTGATTCTGTTCATGAAAACCATCAACTCTCTCAGCATATAACCACGGCAGGCAATGTTACGAATAGCGAAATGACCAAAGAAGAAAACGATATGCTCGAATACATGGTCATGAATACTATATTCTGGGGCGTAACTTTGGAATTAACTTACTCGTGCAATTTACGTTGCCCTCACTGTTATATTTCAAAACAGGACAGGAAAGAAATGACTATTGAAGACTGGAAGTCACTTATCCTGCAATTACGCCGTGCTAATGTTGCCAATATAGTTTTTACAGGCGGTGAAATATTTGTAAGAAAAGACGCTCTTGAAATTATTGAATATGCAAGCAGCTTGAACTTTATGATTGACATTTTCACCAACGGAACTCTCCTGACACAGGAAGTATTAAACAAACTCAAAGACCTGAATATTCACAGCGTACAATGCAGTTTATATTACGCTGTACCTGAAAAACACGATAACTTTGTCAAAATGGCCGGTGCATTTGAAAAAACAACACAATGTCTAAGGACAGCCAAAAAACTTGGTTTATTAACTGTTCTAAAAACTTGTCTTATGGAATGCAACTATGAAGAATACGAGGGGCTTAAAGATATTGCAAGGGAGCTTGGAGCAGACTTCCAATGCACTTATATAATTATGCCCTCTAAGGACGGAAGCATTAAGCCTACGGAGCAAAAAATCAAAGAGAGGCTGATTATTCGCGAATTAGGCCAAAAACTTAAAGCAGACAAAAAAGTAGTCGACCGAGAAGTCTACGAGAATGAATGTTTATGTACCGCGGGCTATAGTTCTCTTTCAGTCGATTCATATGGAGACATATACATGTGTAACGCTATGGGAATTAAGTTAGGCAATGTAAAGCAACATGATATATCAGAAATATGGGAACATTCTCCAGAATTAATACAATGGAGGAAGATAACACGCAAAAGTATGCCAGATTGTCTTGTATGTGAATATAACACGTCATGTGTGTATTGTCCTGGGAAGGCGTTGAAAGAAACAGGCAGTTACCTTCAATGCTACGAAGACGCAAAAACATGGGCAATGGAATTGCATGAAATAAATTGAACAGGAGGTGAAAAAAATGAGCAAAGCAAGACCAGCTATATTAAAAATCGTATCTTATACTTGCGTACGCGGGAATCCTTGCACGGTATCGAAAGGCTGTAACCGAATGCCTGTCTTCTGCAACAGTGTAGGATAGTAACCTTAGTGTTCCAAGACACTAACGCAGCTATTTGGAGTGCGGTTGCACTATTAAAATTGATCCCTTGACTCGTTCGGGGGATTTTTGTTGCACGAATCAAGAATTATCACGTATAATTTGCCTTACCCATTTATATTATTTATTCAGGAGGTAAATTATTCTCATGAAGAAGTTTTTAGCACTAGTATTCGTCCTGTTGGCCTCAGCTACAGCATTTGCAGCACCTTACACAATCACTGTAACTCACATAGTCGACGAAGCCCACTCATGGCACAAAGCCTGCGAGTTCTTCAAGCAGGAAATCGAGAAGCGTTCAGACGGCAAAATCGAGGTCAAGATTTACCCTAACAGCCAGCTCGGCAACGAGATAGACACGATTCAGTCAGCATTAACGGGCGGCGGAGTCGATGTCGTAATCACTGGCGAGTCCATGATGACCTATGTCCCTGAGCTGGGAATTCTGGGAGTGCCCTACCTCATGACAAGCGATGCTCACGTTGAGGCAGTTGCAGGCGGCGAAATCGGCAAGGAAATCGAGAACTTAATGCTCATGGACGGC
>JAFSQO010000037.1 GCA_017446645.1 Synergistaceae bacterium
AAAGTCAACGCAGGTGATAACATATTCGAGATAGTAGGCACAGGGGGCGACAATGCTCAGAGCTTTAACATATCGACAACGAGTGCAATAATCATCGCGTCAGGAGGCGTGAAAGTCGCTAAACACGGCAACAGGGCAGCAAGTTCACTCTCAGGTACAGCGGACTGTCTTGAGGCTTTAGGCGTAAATATCGAGCAGTCACCGGAAAAGTGCATTAAATTGCTCGACAGGGTAGGGATGTGCTTCTTCTTTGCCCAGAAATACCACTCATCAATGAAATACGTAGGTGCAATCAGGAAAGAACTGGGCTTCAGGACAGTGTTCAACATTCTGGGACCGCTCACTAACCCTGCATCACCGTCAATGCAGTTACTCGGCGTGTATGACGGCTATCTTGCTGCACCGCTGGCTATGGTGGTTTACGGTCAGGACAAACTTGACGAGATTTCGTTATCATCACCGACAAGTGTATGCGAAATTCGTGACGGCTGGTTCAGACAATACACGATAAAACCTGAAGATTTCGGGTTCGAGAGATGTGACAAGTCAGAACTCAAGGGTTCAACACCTGAAGAGAACGCTAAAATCACACGAGGAATTCTCAGCGGCAATGAAAGGGGAGCAAAACGCAATGCCGTATTAATGAACGCAGGTGCAGGGCTGTATATCGCAGGGAAAGCGGCAAGTATTCAGGAAGGCATTAACCTCGCGGAAAAGCTCATCGACACGGGGAAAGCTCTCGATACACTGGACAAATTTATCACGATTAGTAATGAATAATAATATCCTTGATGAAATAGCAGATTACGCAAGGGTTTCAGATAGTAAATTTATATATAATCTTACTTGACAATAGAATATAAAATATTTACACTATTTCACAGTGTTGTGATTATACATTTTGCCGATAACCAAGGCTTTTCATAACACAGCGTCTACAGGAAAACTGTGGACCTTGCGAGATCCAGCCTTCTTTCGTAAGAAAGATGCCATGCCCAAAGTATTTGCAGATTTTGTAAGAAATAGGTGAGTATTAGTAGGCTAAAAGGATCGGATCGGTTCAGAAACTTTCATCATGTTTTGCGTTCGAGAAGGCTCTGAAGCGTCAGGGTCTCTCGTTCATCTGCGAGTGCAAAAGGGCTTCACCGTCAAAAGGCCTGATTTCCCCTGAATTCCCGTATCTTGAGATTGCAAGAGATTACGAGGCTGCCGGAGCTGACTGCATTTCAGTACTGACTGAACCAAAGTATTTTCTTGGCAGTGATGATTATTTGCGTGAAATTGCAGGGTCTGTGAATATTCCTGTTTTACGCAAGGACCTCATAGTTGACGAGTACATGATTTATCAGGCCAAATTTCTGGGAGCCGGTGCTGTGCTGCTTATCTGCGCATTACTCGATGACAAGACACTCACACGCTACATTAATATTTGCGATGAACTGGGATTATCTGCACTTGTCGAAGCTCATGACGAACGTGAAATAAATATCGCAATTAACTCCGGAGCAAGAATTATCGGGGTCAATAACCGCAATTTACGAGACTTCAGCGTTGACGTTACTAACAGCAAGAGATTGCGGGAACTTGTGCCGAGTGATATTTTATTCGTGTCAGAGAGCGGAGTTTCCACACCTGAAGACGTGAGAAATATTCGCGACATTGGGGCTGATGCAGTGCTAATCGGCGAGGTGTTAATGCGTTCACCTGACAAGAAGGCAAAACTCTCAGAACTGAAATCACTGCTATGACCTGTATAAGATTTTGCGGATTGACGAGATTTTGTGATATTGACTTCGCTAACGAGTTAAAACCCGAATTCATTGGCTTTGTCTTTGCTCACAAAAGTAAACGCTATATAACCCCAGAACATGCTGATGAACTAAGGGCAAGGCTTTCACACGAGATAAAATCAGTCGGTGTATTTGTTGACGAAAAAGTTGATGTTGTTGCCGGGATAGCCTCACGGAATATCATTGACGCAATACAGCTTCACGGCTCGGAAAATGAAGACTATATACGGCAAATCAGGGCTTTAACGGGTAAAACCATTATCAAGGCATTTGTCATAAATTCACCTGACACGCTAAATCAGGCTTCACAAAGCAATGCGGATTACATTTTGCTCGATAACGGAATGGGAACGGGTGAGACTTTCGACTGGGACATAATTCAGGGATTTACACGCGATTACTTCCTTGCAGGCGGCTTGAACCCTGAAAATGTAGGCGAGGCCGTGAGAATGCTTTCACCCTTTGCAGTAGACACAAGTTCAGGCATTGAGACAGACGGCTTTAAGGACAAAATCAAGATGGCAGAATTCATCGAGAGAACACGAAACATGAAAGGAGAGTAACTAATGGCAGGCAGATTTGGAATTCACGGAGGGCAATATATACCTGAAACCCTCATGAATGCAGTAATCGAGCTTGAACAGGCATATAATCACTACAAGAACGACAGGGCATTTAATCAGGAACTTGAGCAACTATTCAATGAGTATGCAGGCAGACCTTCACGATTATATTATGCTTCACGAATGACGCAGGATTTGAACGGAGCAAAGATATATCTCAAGCGCGAAGACTTAAATCACACAGGTGCTCACAAAATTAATAACGTGTTAGGGCAGGCATTACTCGCTCAAAAAATGGGTAAAACCAGACTTATAGCAGAAACCGGAGCAGGTCAGCATGGTGTAGCAACTGCAACGGCGGCGGCATTGCTGGGTATGGAGTGCGTTGTCTTCATGGGTGAGGAGGACACTAAACGTCAGGCCCTTAACGTCTACAAAATGCGGTTACTTGGTGCTCAGGTCATACCCGTAACAACAGGCACCGGGACACTCAAAGATGCAGTAAGTCAGGCATTCCGGGAATGGACTACGAGAATTTCTGATACTCATTACTGTCTAGGCTCAGTCATGGGGCCTCATCCCTTCCCTATTATAGTGCGTGATTTCCAGTCAGTTATATCACGGGAGATAAAATCTCAAATTATGGAACGCGAGCATAAATTACCGGATTACGTGATTGCCTGTGTCGGCGGAGGTTCTAACGCTATGGGGAGCTTCTGGCACTTCATCAACGACAAGGGCGTAAAACTCATTGGCTTCGAGGCTGCCGGACGAGGCATTGATACCCCTGAAACTGCTGCGACAATTGCAACGGGCAAGTTAGGCATATTTCACGGAATGAAGAGCTATTTCTGTCAGGACGAATACGGACAAATCGCTCCGGTCTACTCGATTTCGGCAGGACTTGATTACCCCGGAATTGGCCCGGAACACGCACATCTTCATGACACAGAAAGAGCTAAGTATATCCCCGTTACTGATGAAGAGGCTGTTCAGGCATTCGAGTACTTATCACGTACTGAGGGGATTATTCCGGCAATAGAATCGGCTCATGCAGTATCGTACGCAATGAGGCTCGCAAAAGAATTATCACGCGATAAAATAATCATCATCACTATTTCAGGACGAGGCGATAAGGACTGCGCTTCAATAGCACGCTACAGAGGTGAATATATTAATGAGTAAGATCTACGAGGCATTCAGGAATAACAAGGCGTTTATAGCGTTCATAACATGCGGTTATCCTGACATAGAGAGCAGCAAGAAATATATCCGCGAAATTGCAAATAACGGTGCTGACTTAATCGAGCTGGGTATACCGTTCTCAGATCCTACGGCAGAAGGCCCGGTGATTCAAGAGGCCAATTTGAGGGCGTTAAATTCAGGCATCACAACCGCAAAAGTCTTCGATATGGTTCGGGAATTGCGCCGTGATATAAGCATTCCACTAGTGTTTATGACTTATGCAAACGTGATATTCTCGTATGGCCCGGAGAAATTCATCAAGACCTGCAATGAAATAGAAGTCGACGGCTTAATAGTCCCGGATTTGCCTTTCGAGGAGAAGCACGAGTTCTCGCCATTCTGCGACAAATACGGTGTTGACCTGATTTCAATGATTGCCCCGACCTCAGAGAAGCGCATAGCCATGATAGCCCGTGAAGCTCAGGGATTTATTTATAAGCCCGGCGTGAACACTCGCTACTTTAGTAGTAAGAAGAAACGCCCTGTATACTTGACTTTTCCCCTTTTTCTCTTAAAATGTTAGTTAGTGGTTAGACTTCCGCTTTAACAAAAATGTATTAAAACAACAAACGTAAATTGAGGGAACACTTCCCTCTCGCCGCAACGTAGCACTTAGAGATAATAATCTCCGGACTGAGTGAACTATGACGGGTTCTAAGAGAAAAGGTGTAAGGGTAATAAGTAGTAAATCGTAACAAGTAAGGTTGTGTCCCTTAGGGGGCTATACTGTAGGGGCGAAGTGGACACGCCTGCAAGAATAAGGGTGCAAACCAAACTTCTTGGACGAGGATTTTTATCCTTTCGAAGCTCGCGACTT
>JAFSQO010000337.1 GCA_017446645.1 Synergistaceae bacterium
CGAGGATTATGCAGTCGTATTCATTCAGGAAGATTTATTTGTCGAGTTCACTCGCAAAGTCGAGGAAATCAATGATAAATATCCCACCAGCGTCTTACCTGTTCCGGGACCTTCAGGTGCTACAGGAGCAGGGCTTGCTTCGATAAGGGGCAGCGTAGAGAAGGCAGTCGGTATGGATATTTTTGCGGAAAGATAATAATAATAAATATGGAGGCAGGAGATAAAGAAAATGCCTGACAAAAAAGAAATCAAAGGAGTAATAGAGCGCATCTCCGGCTCTCTCGTAGTCGCTGGCGGAATGGAATGCGCAAGTATGCAGGACGTTGTGCATATCGGCGAACTCGGACTGGTCGGCGAAATACTTGAGGTAAACGGCGATAAGGCTTCTATCCAGGTCTACGAAGAGACATCGGGATTAATGCCCGGTGAACCTGTCGTATCAACCGGAGAGCCTTTAAGCGTCGAGCTTGGGCCGGGGATTATAGAGCAGTTTTACGACGGAATTCAGAGGCCGCTTGAATTAATCGAGAAAGCAGCAAAATCGCACTACATTTCTCGCGGTATCAGCGTCCCTGCTATTGACAGAAGCAAGAAATGGAACTTCGAGCCAAAAGTCAAAGTCGGTGATGAAGTCATTGCCGGCGACATTTTGGGCACTGTTCAGGAGACCGTTGTCGTAGAACATAGGATTATGGTTCCTTATGGGATCAAGGGCAAAGTAGCCAAGATCGAAAAAGGCGAGCACACTGTCGAAGAGGTCATTGCAGTAATCGATGATAACGGGACAAAGTACGAGGTCAAGATGCTCCAGCGTTGGCCGGTCAGAAAGCCCAGACCCGTTAAGACAAGACTTGCTCCAAACGTACCCATGACAACAGGACAGAGAGTTGTTGATGCATTCTTCCCTGTTGCATTAGGCGGCACTGCATGTGTTCCCGGACCGTTTGGTTCAGGCAAGACAGTTATTCAGCACCAGTTCGCAAAGTGGGCACAGGCTCAGATAGTCGTTTACGTTGGATGCGGTGAAAGAGGCAACGAGATGACGGACGTTCTTCTCGAATTCCCGGAACTCGATGACCCCCAGACAGGCCAGCCGTTAATGAAGCGTACTACCCTGATTGCTAATACTTCTAACATGCCAGTTGCAGCTCGTGAGGCAAGCGTCTACACAGCAATCACTTTAGCCGAGTATTATCGCGATATGGGTTATTCAGTCGCACTCATGGCAGACTCAACAAGCAGATGGGCAGAGGCTCTTCGTGAGATGTCCGGAAGACTTGAGGAAATGCCCGGCGAAGAAGGTTACCCGGCTTACTTGGGCACACGTCTTGCAAGCTTCTATGAGAGAGCAGGACGCTGCATAGTCAACGGCAAAGACGGCAGAGAAGGCTCAATCACTGTTATCGGGGCAGTTTCACCTCCCGGCGGAGACTTATCTGAACCGGTTACTCAGAACACATTACGAGTTACGAAAGTTTTCTGGGGACTTGACGCAAATCTTGCTTATCAGAGGCACTTCCCGGCGATTAACTGGCTGAATAGCTACTCGCTTTACACTGAGAGGCTTGATCCTTACTGGGACGAGAAATTTGACGACCAGTGGACAGGACTCAGAATCGAAGCAATGAGCCTTCTTGAGCAGGAGTCGCAGTTAAACGAAGTTGTCAGACTCGTAGGAATCGATGCCCTTTCACGCGATGAACGCATGGTAATGGAGACAGCAAAGTCCTTGCGCGAGGACTTCTTGCACCAGAATGCTTTCCATGAAATAGACACTTATGCTTCAATGGAAAAGCAGTTCAAGATGTTGAAGACTATCGTTAATTTCCACCATGCAGGACTTGACGCACTTCACAAGGGAGCACCAATGAATAAATTATTTAACCTGCCCGTCCGTGAGCAGATTGCAAGAATGCGCTATCTTGAAGAGAAGGATATTGCCCAGATTGACAAACTTGACGACACTATTAAAGAGCAGGTTAATTCAATAATCCCTGTTGGAGGTGACAACAATGCTGCCTAGAGAGTACAGGACAATATCAAGCATTTCCGGCCCCCTTATGATGGTCGAGAAGACTACGGACGTAAGATATGACGAGCTTGTTGAGATTACCCTCTCCAGCGGCGAGAAGAGACGAGGCAGGGTTCTTGAAATCGAGTCGGACAGGGCACTCGTTCAGGTCTTTGAAGGCACTTCAGGAATCGAGAACGAAGATACTAAAGTAAGATTCGTCGGCAAAGTCTTAACCCTTCCCGTTTCTAAAGACATGTTAGGCAGAGTCTTTAACGGACGCGGTGAGCCTATTGACGGCGGTGCACCACTTATCGCCGAGCAGAATCTTGACATTAACGGAATGCCCATGAACCCGTTCTCACGTGACTACCCGTCAGAGTTCATTCAGACAGGTATCTCAACGATTGACGGACTTAACCCAATGGTCAGAGGTCAGAAGCTCCCGATATTCTCAGCTTCAGGTCTTCCACATAACAGGATGGCAGCCCAGATAGCAAGACAGGCAACAGTTATCAGCGGCCATGAAGATTTCGCAGTCGTCTTCGCAGCAATGGGCATTACATTTGAAGAAGCCTCGTTCTTTATGGAAGACTTCAGAAGGACAGGAGCCTTACAGCGTACAGTTCTTTACATCAACTTGGCCGATGACCCTGCAATCGAGAGAATTTCGACACCCAGAATCGCACTGACTGCAGCAGAGTATCTTGCTTTCGAGTGCAACATGCATGTCGTTGTAATTCTCACGGACTTGACGAACTACTGCGAGGCATTACGCGAGATTTCAGCAGCCCGTAAAGAAGTCCCAGGCAGACGCGGTTATCCAGGCTATTTATATACGGACTTGGCTACGATGTACGAGAGAGCAGGAAGACTTAAGGGTAAATCAGGCTCAATCACTCAGATACCGATTTTGACGATGCCTGAAGACGACAAGACCCACCCGATTCCTGACTTGACGGGTTATATTACAGAAGGCCAGATTATCCTGAGCAGAAGCCTTCACAGACAGGGAATTTATCCGCCTGTTGACGTTATGCCTTCGCTTTCAAGACTTAAGGATAAGGGTATCGGACGCGACAAGACTCGCGAGGACCATGCAGACCTGATGAACCAGCTTTTCGCAGCTTATGCACGAGGCAAAGAGGCTAAAGAGCTTGCAGTCATTCTCGGTGAGGGCGCACTCTCTGACGAAGACAAGGCTTTCGCGAAATTCTCTACGGTCTTTGAAGATAAGTATATCCGTCAGGGCGAGTACGAGAACAGGACAATCAAAGAGACCCTGGAACTTGGCTGGGAGTTGTTGACCATGATTCCAGTGAAGGAACTCAAGAGAATCAGAGATGCCTATATCGAGAAGTATTTGAATCCGTTACTGGCTGAGAAAAAGGCAAAAGCTGAGTAAAGGAGGGAATGACAGATGGCACGCATCAACGTCAACCCTAACCGAATGGAATTATCGAAGCTCAAGAAGAGGCTTGCAGTTGCAAAGAGAGGCCACAAGCTCCTGAAAGACAAGCAGGACGCATTGATTAAAGCCTTCTTAGAGAAAGCAAGGGCAGGCAAGGAACTTCGCGAGTCAGTCGAGAAAGAATTAGCCGAATGCTACGGAACATTTGTTTTATCGAGGGCGCAGACTACTCCGGAAATTTTGGAGCAGGCGTTAATCTTCCCCGGCGCAAAGTCTACTCTCTCAGTTAAGTGGCACAACGTCATGAGCGTCATGGTTCCTGAATATGACGTTAAGCAGGAAGGCAATCCGGTTAATTACGGCTTCGTCAATGTGCCTTTATTGCTCGATGCAGCTCTTGAGCAGTTCAGCAAGGTTATCTTGAGGCTGTTGCAGTTAGCAGCAGAAGAGAAGGCAATAAGACTCATGGCCGGAGAAATCGAGAGTACAAGACGCAGGGTTAATGCCCTTGAGTACGTGATGATTCCGAATTTGGTCGAGACCATAAGATATATCAGCATGAAGCTCGATGAACAAGATAGATCAACATTGAGCCGCTTAATGAAGATAAAAGAGATCGTTTCGGCATAAATAAAAACTTTTTCCCCTCGAGTCACATCGGGGGGATTTTACTTAATGTGATATGAAAGGGGAAATATTTGCCTTATGGTTTACTTTCTTATGCGTACAATGGACTTTATGGCTTTCGTAACGCGCCTTGTTGCTGAAGACTTTGTGTGGCTGAAAGATTATCTGCATACTCTTACCAGCTGGCATTGCGTGGGCTTTTTTGCTCTTTGTCTGCTATATATTTTAATCATGAGATTCATAAATCATTTTCTCGTTTTTATAATCAATCGGCTACTTTCTCGTTTCGGTATTATCAGCAGTGAAGCTTTTGAAAAATTCTCCTTCAAACTGAGAGCATCAAATCTTAAGTATTCATTAGGCTATAACGCAGGATACAATGCAGGCTGCGAGTATTCATCAGGTTACAATGAAGGTTACAATGAAGGTAAAAAAGCAGGGAGAAACTCCAAAAAGGCTTCATGGTGGAATCCGTTCAGCTGGTCCAACTGGTTCAATTAGAGGGTGAAAAATTATGTTAGCATGGATATTTGACTTTGTTGTTCGTAGAATATTCAGCATAGTAGCAGAGCTTCTAGGGGTTGCAGCTATTATTCTGCCAAGCACAGTAAGGGAACACTTTTTTTCGTCAGCTCAGAGAATAGTATCTTTTATTTTCTTGATGCTCTTCGTGAACGGTGCAGCAAAATTTCTTCTTTCGGCCTTGATGTCCTTTATTGATTTATTCGGCCTCTCGGAAAAATTAAAACTGGACATAA
Organism: Synergistaceae bacterium; assembly: GCA_017446645.1. Classification (GTDB taxonomy): domain Bacteria; phylum Synergistota; class Synergistia; order Synergistales; family Aminobacteriaceae; genus JAFUXM01. The sequence continues at coordinate 4,808 of JAFSQO010000337.1, forward strand.
TAAACTCGACTCAATATAAAAGTGGCTATTATGAAGGCTACGATGACGGCAAAAACAATCGTCATACAAAAATAAAGTTGATAAACGAGAAAACAAGTATCTGGCTGAGATTACTGAAGGCATTGAAGTATGTGCTGGTTTTCGTGCTGTTTGCTGCTGTGATTATGACATCTAACTGGTGATGATATTTGTATTTCGTATTTAGAAAGGATTGTTTTTCATGATTATCAGGACGGCAACGTTACAGGATTTAGACTATATTGCTTCTGTTGAGGCTGAGTGTTTCCCTCCGGAAGAGGCAGCTTCACGCGAAAGATTTTATGACAGATTGACGCATTACCCTTCTCACTTCTGGCTGATGTTTGACGGTGATAAATTAATTGCGTTCCTTGACGGCTTCGTTACTGATGAGGCAGATTTGACTGACGAAATGTTTGCAAATGCCTCACTTCACAATGAGTCAGGCAAGTGGCAAATGCTCTTCGGGTTAAACAC
>JAFSQO010000338.1 GCA_017446645.1 Synergistaceae bacterium
TTCTCAGCTGCTCCAAAGGAACCCACATGCCATAATACGCAAGGACCATGCCAAGACAGGCTGCACCGCATTCAAGGGCCTCCAGCTGCATTATAACGGGAACTCTTGCAAATTTATTCATATTTAACATTTACTTAATACTTACTTAAACAAGAAATGAACGGGTTTTATCTTCTCTGTTATGAATAGTGCCTCTGTAACTCTTTCAGGAACTTTAAAACCTGCAAATTTCACGGTAGTTAAAAACAAATTATCGTGTTCATGAAGTTTCATCGAGTTAAAATTTCTTGAACCTATTAATTTTCTTACATCCCCGTCAGATATGACATCATCTGAAACACCTGTAACTGTGCCGGTTATCTTGGTGTCCCTGATTCTCACTGTCATACCCTGCTTCAGGCGCGAAATCTGGTCATAGTTCAAAAACGCTATAGAAGAACTGTCATTCTGAGTGAAAATTCTGGCCTCGAAAGAAATCTCAAGCTCTCCGGTAAATATCCAGATAAAGAAGCCTGCGAGAAATGCAATAATTGCGGCTAAGATTATCCAGACTCCGGGCTTAGTAATTCTAATATAACTATTGAGCTGCTCCGGTGAATTTATTCGAGTTATTTTCTCTGTCATAATGAGTGAATTAATGCCCCCTGCCGGTTAAGACAAGGGGGACGAATGGATTACAGAACTTTACGCTGCGCCCAGTCCATTACCGCCTGAACAGCCGCATCTCCAGTGATTATTGTTAGTGTTTACACCTTCGCCGCTTTGCATACAGTAGCAATATAACTCCCATGTGTCTCCAATTCCGTTGCCGCCTGTGCACGAACAGGTGCTTGTGATTTTCTGAGGATTGAAGTTCATTCCGCCGGCTACTGTCTTAAGCTCGTCCTCTGAAAGCACGTACATCTTCGGGGCTTTGAAGTCCTCGACGGGGATATTATGTCCGTGAGCTGCTGCTACCTTTGCGCTGGCCTCTGCTGCTGCCTCTAACTGAGCCTCTTTGCCCTCTTTGCCTTTTGCGGCCTCTATCAACGCCTGAGTAAGCTCTGCTTTGAGGGCTTCGTCCTTTGATACTAATTCCAGGAATTTTTTTGCATTTTCCTGCATGATTAAATTCTACTCCTTTACTATTTATTTAAAAGCTCGCCACAACGGACTCGTGAATACTATTGAGTCTGCATTGGGTCTAGCTTTTTTCACGGTTTCTATAATTTTCTCAACCCAGCCGCCATTGAATAACTCACAGGCACCGGGAGCCTTGCCTATCATTATGTCTATATTATCATTATCACAGTTCCCTGACAAAGCATCTGCACGGCAGCCTCCGAAACAGTTGCGCACGTACCTGCATTCCCTGCACGTTTCATTCAGGGCAAGATATTCACTCGCCCTTGTCTCGATTAACTTCATGTAATACGAGTCAGTTATGCACTCTGAGAGGCTTTTCTCTGTGATTAACGGGAACTTCTCCTGAATCTTCATACCTGACAACGCCATACAGGGCAACGTCCGGCCTTCTGGTGAGATATACATGATTGACCTGGCATGACCGCAAACGCAAAATGTCTCAGGGTCAAGATCAGGCTTAAACAGTGGAATATCAAATACATCAGGCTCTTTTGGTCTGGCAAGAAAGAAGCCGCCCAGCATTATGGTCAATGGCATATTATCCTCGTAATAGTGAGGAATATAGTCAAGATAGAGTGCGAAGAGTTCTTTCAATGAGATTGCCTCGCCGTAATTATTTTTCTGCCATTCACCCAAATTAGTGACGGGATTGGTCTTCAGTGAACGCACTCCCAAACTGCCCAAATGCTTTATGCTTTCTCTTAACGTGTGCTTGTTATATTGATGCAGGCACATCTCCGAACCAGTAGGGAAACCCATTTCACGGCACAATGCAAAAGCACGGTCTACGGTCTTTTCTGCGCCGTTAATGCCTCGAAGCCAGTCATGCCAGCCCATTCCGTCATAGCTCATATTGAACTCCGGGTGAATGCCGCGTTTATCAAGTTCATTCAGCAGTTTCTCATTGACGAGTGCACCGTTAGAGTAAATCTGGGTGATCCTGATATTGCGTTCAAGCAGGGCATCGACTATCTCAAGGAAGTCACTGCGCACCAAAGGCTCTCCACCGGTTAAAGAGACGTTCATAACACCGCAGTCACCTAACTGACGGGCTATGTTCATGACTGTATCGTGTGAAAGCTCGCCGAGTTTTGCCTCCGGGGCCGACATATAGCAATGCCTGCACCTGTAATTACACTTGCCTGTGATTGACCAGTGAGCCTGCCTTATGTAACGGGCAGGGTAGAGTTTATACTTCTGGTTTTCTGTCAGGGCGTGTCCTTGTTCACAGGGTTCGATGACTCCAGCCTTCTCTGCTATAGCAATATACTCGCGCACTTCTTCAGGTATAACAGGCAACGACAAATCTATATTACCGTTGCAATATTCAAGGGCATTCATCATATTACCGTCTATGAAGTTAGCCGCGCCAGTCTTGATATTTACGACAGCATAGGGGAGCTTCTCATAACCCCGCAGAACAAAATTATCTTTTAATCTATAAAACATAAATCTATTCTATCACAA